>CAYXSB010000017.1:2914-13184 GCA_964466865.1 uncultured Candidatus Saccharibacteria bacterium | reverse complement strand
ATTTACATGCATCTGCGAGGTTTCCCAGCCAGCCGGAAGTTGGCTTTGAATGTCCGGGGACAAAGATGTCGCCAGGTCGTAATAGCTTAGAAATGTGCAAGTGTATGCCACTACAATTCTGTAGTCGCCTTTTACACCGCTTTTTGCAATGTCCTGCTCATTATGAGGCCTGTATTGAATCTCGGTAATCGTGCCGTCAGCAAGCGCCAGCACATCATAGCCATCAGCTTTGGTGAGGTCCTTGACGTAATAATATTGATGATCGATTGGAGTGACATGACCGCCAACCATTAGCCCGTAGGGAATAATTACACCAATATCTTCAGGTTTTACAGGCGGGCTGACCAAGGGCACAGAGCCCTCTCCACTACACCTCTGACCAGAAAGCTGTTTGCCCTGATCTACAGCTGACAGTGAAGTAGGGTCCTGCTTAGACGCCTGGCGGTTACTCCACAACAGCAATCCAGCTACTATGACAACTATTAGAACTACAGCTCCGCCGCCAAGGATAAGTATAAGCTTGGTTCGATTGTTAATTGGTGATTTGATAATTGAGTCTCTAAATATATGAAACTATATCACCAATGTCACTGCACCGGGACTTAGCTAGAGAGATTATTCTTGGTCACGTGCCTGCTCTAGCCCCTTAATGTCCAGTTTGTGCATTTTCAACATTGCTTGCATGACTCTGCCTGATTTCTCAGGATCGGGATCACTCAAGAGCTCGCCTAAAGCCTTAGGCACAATCTGCCAAGATAGACCGAATTTATCCTTCAGCCAACCGCACATGCTCTCTTCACCGCCATCGGCCGTCAGTTTATTCCATAATTAATCTACTTGTGCTTGATCGTCACAGTTCACAAACAGAGATACCGCTTCATTGAATTTAAATTCTGGACCACCATTGAGCACCATTATTTCCTGCCCGTTAATCTCAAACGAACCGGTAAACAACTTACCATCCGGTCCACGGTTTTCTCCGAGGATTTTAGAATCCTTAAATATTGAGGTGTACAGCTTCATGGCGTCTTCCGCATTGTCATCAAACCATAAGCATGGAGTTACTTTTTGCATAGTGTCTTGAGTAATATCTCAACATTATATTATAAATATGGGAATTAGGATTCAGTTGCGTAAATCTCAAACAAAGTTTCCTTTGAATCATCAATCGCCAACATGAACACTAGAAATTGGCTGATGATATTTTTTATCAAATCAGAGTGGGTGCGGGTAATTGATTCAATCGACACAGCAATTTGCTTGTAGACTTCACTAATTGTGTAAAACGCATTTAATGACATTTGCATATAGTCAGTAAGCTGATTATCAATGAAGTAGTGAACTATCATAGCTATTTTCGCATTGGTGGACTCATCCCTAATGATTATGTCTATGATATCCAGTATGTAATCGTAGCTATTATCTATTGGCACTAGCGAATCTCTTACCGGCGAGTACTTAAAGAAATTCCACAGGATGTAATATCGATAACGGGGATCACGTTGCGCCGGCAAAAATCTATCCGTAAGTGTGAACGACTCCGTGTGCTCGCCGACTGCAGCAAAGAACTGCCGGTATCGATTTAATAGTTCATTGTATCCAATTTCATCTTCGAAATTGTCTGGAGCATAATTGGCAAATGGCGTGACATCAGATCTATACATCATTTCTGGATTGAGAGTTTGACTGGTTATCGTACCAGCGCCAGAATAGCTGCACATAAATGATATTCCGCGCTGCGATATTGTTTATGTATTTGCAAGAAAGAAGCTATTATATTTTATGCAATTCATTAAAAACCATAAGATATTTTTGCTATCAACTGTCGTCGTGTTTCTCGCTGCCGGAGTTGTGATTGGGTTTATCGCGCTAAGGCAATCTGGTATCGCTCCTCAGAATATTATTCAAAATTCCAGTTCCAGCTTCCCTGACATCAGCACATTCAAGACCAACCCCGCTAATTTATTTATCATCAGCGATGCTGATTTCACCAAATACATCAGCTGGACTAGCCCATTCTTCGGGACTAACTCTAGCTGTGCACACTCAGGCGGCCATATTAATTTCACTTCTACAGGTGCACCTTATGAAGTAAACCTGATCGCACCTGTCGACGGAGTCATATCCCGCGTCGATAACTGCTTCAATCTGGGAACAAACGACAAGTTCGACGTCTCTCTCAACTTTGCACAGTATCAAAATAACCCAGTCTCGTTGGATTACAGTATCGAGCCGTTCGCTGGACTCAAATGTGCCAATAATCCTGATTTCTACAAACAATATATCTTCGTCACTGAGGGTCAGCAGGTGAAAGCTGGCGACATCATCGCCAAGATACCGAAGTTCGCACCTGAGGGAGGTACCCATGTGCACTTCAACTTAAGCGCAAATGGCAAGATGACCTGCCCCAATATTTTCAGTCAGGCGATTGTGAATGAGTTTGCCAGCAAAAATCAAAACGGCTGCAACGGCCAGCCAATCACTCAGAGTACCTTCTGCTACTTACCCGGTCCCGGGGAAGATCTATTGCCATAGTCCCGTAAACTCTACTAGCTCTACACTTAAGTCTTTTCATATATATACATATGCTATAATCCGCCAAGCCGTTACTGGCAAAGGGATTAGCTCTATCTGGCTTAGGTCGATACGCTAATCGCTATTTGACAATCAACATACTAAAACTAGAGAAAGTGAGGTCGAGATGGTTTACTTCACGCAAGCTTATGCTGCCCACATTGGAGTCACGCATAGCTTAGAGCACGTGAATTGCCAAGACGCAGCTTTCGCTTGCGAGATCAAAACACCCGTGGGAGTTATTCAACTCGGAATAGTGTTGGATGGATGTAGCTCAACGCCCGCTCCGGAACTCGGAGTACAAAGCGCAATTAAGTACATACCCAAAATGGTAGAGACAATTTTCAACCATCCGGGAAATGTATCTATGATCAGCGAGAAGCCTTGGCTACTAATCAACAAGCTCTACTTTATGATCCAGCAACGAATCAGTGAACTTGCCATTCTGTTAGGACCAGAGACTGAAGCAGAATTTGATCAGATAATCTTTGATCACTTTATGTTCACAGTCTGTGGGTACGTAATTACACCTTGGCACGTTCTCTACTTCCGCGCTGGAGATGGCGTATTTGTGGTTAACAATGACCTCTATAACGCTACCACTCGTTCCAGTGCCAGCTACATCGGACACACCCTAGTCTCTCTACAAAACCCTGCAAAGGTGCATTTGGAGAAAGAAGGGTTTTACATCAAAGCCTTTAAAGCTGGAAGTGTGTATCGCGTGCTGGTAGGTACAGACGGTTTCGCTTATGGCCGAGCTAAGCAGTTCGTTCATGAGCGCGTGTGGTTTTGCGATAACAACGCAGAGCTGCTCGTATGCCTTCTGGCCTTATTTAAGTCCAACGCAACATCCGACGACATGGCAATTGCTAAAGCAAGTTTGACAGGAGGTGGTCATGACGTTTCGTATGCTGACTAAGAGCAAGCAGATCAAGATCACAATTGCCGGCAAGGAGTACATTCTTTCCGCTGCAAACAAGATAGGAGGTGGTGGTCAAGCAGAAATTTATCTCATCATCATTGATGGCAAGGAGTATGCTTACAAGCACTTCATTGCCGGTAAGATCGACCGCGGTACGTTGCAGAAGGTAGTGCTAATGCAGAAAGCAAAGGCACAAATCCCTGGTGAGATGGTATGGCCGCTAGAAATCGGGTATACCGATCAAGGCACAGTCGACGGCTACGTCATGGAACTTCTGCGCATGCATCGTTACCAAACGATCTTCGCCTGGGTCCAGTCTGTGCAGTCTAACCGCAAATGGAAATTGTCCACGGTCATCATCGCACTCCTGAAATTACATAAGTTAATGCTATACCTACATTCAATTGGCATAGTATTAGCAGATGTGCTGACTTGGAATAATGTGATCTTCGACCATAGTGGCAATATTAAGCTGGTGGATCTCGATAGTGTCGAGATGCCCGCTGCCGGAATACGTTGCGTTGCATATTCACCGGCTTTTCTACCATACAACTTCAACGTAGACGCAATGTTACGTGGTAACGCCTTCAGTCAGGAAACTGATTGGTTCGGTTTTACCTCGCTCGTTTTCGCTACCGTGTTTAGACTAACTCCTTTCGGAGGAGTCCATCCAAAGTATGCTGACGATGATCACTTCGCGCGCGGAAGAAATCATATGTGGGTGTTTGACCCCAGCTTTCCCGTTGGGCAGGTACCTACACAGTTGGTCGCCAGCGAGGAGTTGCTAGCGCAATTCAAACGCACTTTCATTGATGACTGGCGAGGAGTTTTTCCCGTAGAGATACTGGAGGACTACCTGGCAATGCTAGTCAACTGCGCGAATGAGTCATGCCAACGTCAATATCCCAATGATCTAGACAAATGCCCATTCTGTCATCATCCCAATGATGCGGAAATCCAAGACGAGGAGCTTATACAGGAGATTGAAACCATGAACGATAAAGGTCCGCAGCTCTTGTTGACTGTGGAGAGTCTAATCCTCCATGCTGCCAGTATTGGCAGCCAGCAGCAAGAGTTCATCGTGTTCAGCAACCAAGCTGGACGCACCTGGATGCATCAGGTAACCGACGGCAAGCAGGCAGCCTTTCAGCTTCTGCCAAAGCCGTTACCGGATGCGTCAGAATTTCTGCAGGTCGGAACTTGCACAGCGATAATCCAACCGGAATTGCCGGAGGTGGTCGTACTGCAAACCAAAACTACCCTTGTCAACGACAAGCCCTACTACCTGGGAGTGTTCGAAAACTGCTACCGCAACCACAGTGGGCGCCTGCTCATTACCGGAAGCGCGCATCGTTTTTACTTTGTGCGCGAAGATAATGGGAAACGCTACTTAATGGTCGGGCGCATTTTCGAACGAGAAGTGAAAGCTGCTAGTGTGTGCGAAGTTCCCGACAACGGGGATATCTCATACATCGCGCCTTTACGCTACGACTCAGTAGTTACACCCATTGTGGTCGTCTACTCCAGCGGCATCACCAAGATTCTGTGCCTAGACGGCGATGACGTATATCAGGTACAGCTGCCGAAAAAGCCTACACCTACTAGCCGTCTTGTCCGCGTGATCGTAGATTCTACAGACGGAGCAATCCTGCTGCGGCGAATTTACCACGGCGGCAAAGAACCAACGGTGGTATCGAGCATAGTTGACCAAGGAGGGAAAGTAATTTTCAACGCCTACGAGGCGCTAGCGAGCTACCCTTCGATGGATACTATGCAGTCAGGTTTGTTCGGTAAGATCGGCACGCAGTTCGTGCTGCTCCACCCCACCCCACAAGGTGTGATCATGGAGTACATGGAAAGCACCAAGCGTAATCTGCTGCCCGCCACCAAAGGGCTAGTGCAGGCTCACTGCCGGTACATTTGGTACCAGGCCGAGCTGGCAATGGTCAGCAACACTTCAGTTTACCGCATCCCGATCAAGTAACTATAGAAAGGATAATCTCATGAGCAAGACACGCAGGCGTACAGTTACAAGCGACACATTCAATGACACTGCCTCTGGCAGTGCAAACTCGCAGCAGGCAAGCATTACAGTGCGAGAGTTCCTCTCGACACTGGGGCAAAGCCACGTGCCTGAACATATCGTCCAAACTGCCGTCGCGACAATTCGTCCATATGCGGATGAAATCAAAGCGATCATTGATGAAGCCTGCCACAACCTCCCTGATCCCACGAAGTTTCGTCCGGGCCAACGTCCGGCATTCGAAATTGTGGTGACTGATGTCAGCGGCTCGGAAAAAAGCTACGTCACGATCCTCGCAGAGTTCGAAAATCGGGTGACCAGCGAAATCATGGCTGGTCCGCGCCCCGAAGCCGGAGTCTTTGTTGCAAGGCTGGCATTCAATGAGCATGTATGGGTAGTTCAGGCCTTTCAGGAGCTGACCGAAGACCCGGCATCGCAAGTCTGGTTCACCGACAACATGAAAAATGTGGAACCTGCGCATCGCCAATACTATTACGAAGTGCAGCCGGATGGCGGCACAGATTTAAATCGCGCTGTCATCACTGCATTCGCTTTGGCGAAGTACGTGGACCATTACTACCGCTCGCACAATATCGGCGCGAAGATCATCCTCACTTTCAAGACAGACGGCGATCACAATGGCTCAATGCCGCGGGAGAACGTCATAGCGACCATCAAGGCCGCCAATGAATTCGACAACCTGTACGTGCATTTTGTCGCTGTGGGAGCGCCCGACACTGCGAAGTACGCTAAAGCAATCGGTTTTCCTGATGATGCGGTTCTGGATACGAGCAAAGGCGAAGAAGCCATGGTCAACGCCGCACGGACGGTCAGCCAATTCAACATTGGCGCGTCATTGTCGGGTAAGCCGGCTAGCCAGTTCCACTATCTCTCGGAAATCGAAGCCATCCTGGCAGGTGAAACTGAGCAGCATGAGCTGATCCAGGCAGGTACGCGGAGCAACGTTTTTGACGATGTCTTCGCTGACACACCGCCGGAGGAAGTGGACACAGGTGATATAGACGACGGCAGCTAATTCTCAAGTATGTTGATTCACAAAGGGGTATGCATTAAGCATACCCCTTTTCATGTTTTGATTACGAGATAGACGAGGTGAAGTTCAAAGAACAGCCCCACATCTAACTCGTGTATAGATGGTTTAGGCTGCAGCATCGACTGCATCCCCTGTGACCTTATGATTACGTGCGAGCGACATCGGTGTGGTACCTCGTGGCTTCGGCAGAGTCATATTGTAATGATCTGCCAGAAGCGCAATATTACCTTCATAGCCAGCCCGGCGTGAAATCATGACCAGCAATTCTTTCAACGGCTCATACTCTTGCGGTGTACCCTCTAGCACGCGTAGACTGGTCAAATAGCTCACCTTGCCGTTCAGAGAGCGCACCTTTTTCTGGGCAGTGTTGAGTGCAGTAGTGCGTCCACCGAGCGAATTAAACAAGCGTCTGTTTTTGGTCTGCAAGGTGGCAACCTTATGGGTCAAGTTTTGCACTTCAGTTTCAGCAGCAGCCAGGTCGCCCGTTAGCTTATCGTTGTCTGCTTTCAGCTTTGCCGCTGCTAGTATTAGTGGTTGGGCATTTGCCAGCTCTTGTTCGGCCTTGTGTTGATTTTCCAGAGCGTCGTTACGCTCTTTAATTAACTGCTCCTTCTCCCGACGCAAACTCTCAACTTCATCAGCCAAACCTTGCACCGTGGCTATAGCCAGTTGTGTATTTACCATTTTGGTCTCCTTAAAGAACTCACTTCCTCGTCTATAGCGTGATTATAGCTTTATGCAGTAACGTTTTACAACAGACATGGGCTAATGCGAGCTCTTAATTAGTCATGCTAAAATCACCCACTGAGCGAAAGGAGCTTAGCTATGGGGCCAAACTGTATATTGGAGCTGTTTGCGATTGAGATCATCGACCACATCAGGAACCACCCTGGGTGCACCATGCAGCAGCTGCTGGGGCTAATCGGACCCGATCATAAGAAGTGGGAATTCTGGAGTGCTCTGCGCTTCAATCTCAATTCCAAGATCTACGTCACCAGAGACGCTCACACGCAGCAGCTGCGACTAGAGTTGATTCAAAGTCGCTACGTCCACAACAACCCGGGCGAGTGGTACATGTTCGAGCAGCACCACGTCGAAGGCGTCGGCACTCTGCGATTCTACATTCCGCCAATCCGGCAGACCATGCTACGGCAGGTACTGTTACGGGGAGGAAAAAAGAATTCGCTGAAAGCAAGTTTACGCCGGTTGCTCGCCCAGTTTCCCGAATTGTGGTTGTTTGATGAGGAGCAAGTGATTGCTGAAATCATAGCTCCCGTCCTGCTAGAAGCGACGAGCCGCAAGGCCATCCCGCAGGCCTCGCGCAGACGCAGAAATGCCCTGCTGCGAGCAGCTTTCATCCTGCCCGGGTGAGAGAAATACATAGGGCATGGAAGCCTCACACACGTGAGGCTTCTTTAGGTTTATAGAATCAGGACATAAATGGTACAATAGATACGATTATTAATTTTTTATAGTAATAAATAATGGCAGCAAACGCACTTTCCTCAATCTCAGTTAAGTTATCTCCAGAATTGGAAGCTGTAGTCGGCGCCGGCCCAATGCCACGCACCGTAGTTACTCAGAAACTCTGGGTTTACATCAAAGAGCACAACTTACAGGACGCACAGAGCAAGCGCACTATCAATCCTGATGCCAAATTGACGGCAATATTTGGTAGCGGAGCTCCTATCGACATGATGAAAATGACCGGCTTGGTATCCAAGCACATGACCAAGATGTAATTCTGGTTAAGTATATACAAGAGGGCCGGCGTAAGCCGGCCCTCTGCATTCACTTACCCTACCGCTTATTCAGAGATATGAGTAGCCTGCTCGTATTGAATTTCTACACCTTGAGGTGCATCAATATGATTGTAAGCTAACGTAGCTGTAATCGTGACAGGGTCTGTAAATATATAGGTAGCGTTATCGCTCCATACATCCATTGCCAGTCCGTTCTCGTCAGGTAGTGTCAGTGCTCCCGGCTGATTTAGTGGTACTTGGGCTATTTGTACGCCATCAACTAGGAAGGTGACAGACGTATGACGTCTTTCAATTGTGTAAGTATGCCATTGACTCAAATCCATCTGGTATTGAGGGTCAATCATAGCAAACTGACCTTCCGCAATAGCATAAGCCTTGAATCCGGGAATCGTGGAGGCTTGGTCCTGATAGGCAAAACCAAACACATCACGAGGCTTCGAAATCATGCTGGCTGGCGGCTCCGGATCGATCGGTACGCTAAAGTAGTTCCATAGCAAGAATCCGGCACTACCCTTGGCACTATTGGGAATTGTCGGGTCAGCAAAGTAATTAGGACTATAACGCATGCGTACTTCCGCACGTGTATCTACACCAAATCTCAAAAACGGATTTACCGCATTGATCACGTTGGTGGAGATGTCCGCGTTGGTGTAATTATCAGCCCGGCTTAAGCTGTTCACATGTAGCTTTAAAGTTGTCCCAGTATTGATGTACTGAGCAGCTCCTACAGGTCCATTTGGATCAATATATCGGTTAAACGTGGCCCAGGGGGTCTGGTCCTTATAAAAAGTAAGTCCGAGAAAGTTATTGCACATCAGCGTTCCTGGCTGGAACGGATTGCAGAATGTAGGTAGTCCTGAGGCTGCGACTGGTGAGAGTACAGCCAGAGCGCCAAAGGACAACGTGGTGATTGCAGCCACGCCAAATATCAATCCCTGTTTGGGACTAATCTTCATGATAGTAAAATAACAATTTAAAATTGTTTAATTAATTTGGTGCACCGGGTAACTATCGCAATAAATTGTAAATAAATTTTAACTAATATTCCGCATGTATTGAGTGAGCAGGCATTTCCGCCAACGCTGCTCTATATCGAGAATAAATTATTTTGTATTAAGTGGCCTATAACTACTACTGCCGTAGCTGATATGAATGTGAAGCGAGTGATATACTACAGTTATGATTCCTACTGACTACGCACCAGGTGCATGCAATATTGGACCGGCAGAGATTGCCCGCCGCCGAAATATGGGTTGGTTATTCTTGGGGATTTCGATAGCAACACTCGCAATTCTGATTCTGCTGAACGTTAGCCAGTGGTGGCATTTGATTATATTCTTGCCGGCTACGGTGTCAGCTTCCGGTTTCTTGCAAGCTCACTTTCACTTCTGCTCCGGATTCGCCAGTCGAGGCGTATATAACTTCGGTACCCTGGGTCACGCCCAAGCCGTGGCCGACGCAGCCGCAAAGAAGCTGGATAGACAACGCGGTTTGCAAATCACGTTGTACGCGGTAGCGGCCGCAGCTGTCGTGGCCTTGCTAGCAGTATTGATTTAGCTAGAGCTCTCCTGTTTATCCGCAAATACCACTAGCCTCTTAGCAAAGCTTTGGGTCGTATCGTTCCAATCTCCACCACAAGTAACCAGATTCAGATGCGATTTATCGTCGTGAGAAGTAAATACCAAAGCATCGTTGGCATTTGGGTCGTATACCTGCGATCCCGTAACTACAAAAGTCACGGTCTTACCCCTTTCGTCATCCACATAGATCAGATCTCCCTTTTGTAACGAGCCAAGATTATCAAACACTGAGCCGCCGCCTCTCAACCACGGTCCAAAATGCCCGTCTATCACGGCTGTACCCTCAGCTCCAGGATAGGAGCCAAATTTGTACCAGCCTACATCAATAGACGTAGTTGGAGCTTGCATAGAGAT
>CAYXSB010000017.1:0-2904 GCA_964466865.1 uncultured Candidatus Saccharibacteria bacterium | reverse complement strand
TGCATAGCTCCCTTGTCGTCTAGACTCAACGGCTCTACAGTCGCATCGATTTTGACGGTTGGAACCCTCAACCGAATCGGCCATCCTGGTCCAGTATGATTGGGGTTTGCTGTGGGAGCAGTGATTTGGGTAATTGCCAGGGAAGCTCTTTGCACTAAGTCACTAGGCAAGATAAACGCAATCAAGACTGTCGCTATGGTCAAGCCACCAAAAATCGATATCAATAGTGTTGGTACTGATATCGATCTAAACGATTTCGCTACTAGATTTGCTTTTTCTTTCGACTTAACAAGAACAATATTGTAGCCGTAAACACTCCAGCTGTGGGGATCACTACGTTCCATGGCACAATCATTGAATCCGGCCCAAAACCGGTATTAGGTAAAGTTGGCTGGGCAGTAGTGCAAGTAGGCCGGACGATAACGTTAGTGTCCATAGTCACGGCTCCATTGCGAGCTAAGACTCTACCGTCAACTGTGGCGCCTGTGGTCAAAGTAATTGAAGTCAGGGCAATCGCTGTACCTCTGAATGTGGAGTTAGTACCTAAGGTAGCTGAGCTTCCAATCTGCCAGAATACATTACATGCTTGAGCTCCATTGGTCAGGGCTACTGTGCTGGATCCAGCAGTAGTTAAAGTTGAACCTGCCTGAAAGATGAATACAGCGTCGGGATTGCCTTGAGCATCAAGCGTAACTGTCCCGGTTAGTCCGATAGAACTTGCGGAATTGTACACACCTGGGGTCAAAGTTTGACCGCCCAAGTCAGCAACGATCGGGATGGTAGGAGTACGACCAGCCGCGTCATTATAAGCAGTCACCAAATCTGTCTTGGCATTCTGAGTTACTCCGTCGCCTGCATGATTGGTGCCGGTAATAGTTACGGAACCAAATCCAGTCTCCGTAGTAGTCGGAAACGTACCGACATCCCCAGTAATGGTAGTTGTACCAGTGTTAGTAATCCCTGATCCAGCTAATACCGCAAAGTTGTAGGCATTGCCTAAACCTACAGTTGGCTGAGCAGCCATGACTATTCCCGCAAACCCAAACATAAACAAAACAGCCACAATAGCTGCAGGCATTTCCCTAAATATTCGCATTTCCATTACTTAATAAATAATTTCTATGTCGTATAACTATCATACTACTATGGTTTTAAACAGAGTGCGAGTAAATTATTTTCTCGTTTCTGCTATACTTATAAATTACATATCATCTTTTTTAAGCATATGCAGCAAGACGATCAACAGGAACAAGATTCCCAAGAAAATAATCATACCGCTGCCAAAGTTGCAGCCGGAGTTGCAGTTGGTGCCGCCGTCGTCGGAGGCATAGTAGCAGCTGCCGCCCTAAGCAATAAAGACACTCGTGAAGATATCAGCGCAGGTGTCGAGAAAATAAAAGCCCGCGGCGCGGAGGCCGTAGCCGAGTTAACTTCTCGCTTTGAAGACCTCAAAGCCAAGATAGAAAAAGCTATCGCAGACACAGATACCAGCAAGGCTGCCACTGAGCTTAAAGCCAGCTTAAACGAAGTCGGCGATAAGCTGAAGACCTTAGGCGATGCCGCTTCCGATGATGCCGGCAGCCTAATTGATGATATTCAGGAGAGAATCGAGAAATTGCATAAGCAATATGACGAGCTCCTGGCACAAGCCGGACACCAAGCTTAAGTAAACCAGAGAATTTGCAGGCGCCCTACGCAGCTTTAGCGTAGTAGGGCGCCTGTTTTGGGCTTATCCAGTAAAGGCTTCTGCTTGACATCATATACTATAAGATATATACTAATTGTATCAATACCTCAGGAAATTATCATCCTATGTCCTCTAGACTTACAGCCACAACGCAGCTAATTACGCCTTATTTTAAAAGGTTATTGATGTTGGGATTGATTTGTGGGGTATATTTCTGGGGATCAGGGTTAGTTAGCATACCTGTGGTACGTGCTGTCGCCGCGCCGGTTCCGGCAGTTACTACTAGCGCCAATACTACTCCAGTACCTTTGCCAGTGACAGCGCCGATAGTGGGAATTCCACAAAGGCTGATCATTTCTGCGATCAATGTCAACACACCTATTGTTCAGGAAGGTGTCACACCTGAGGGTAGTATGGATGTGCCAAATAACACCGTAGAAGCGGGATGGTATAAATATGGCTCTAAGCCCGGTGAGCAAGGAAATGCAGTAATTGACGGGCATCTAGCCTATTCCAGCTCTGGTGGCGTATTCGCTAATCTGCACAACCTGCCACTTGGTGGCCAGATTTCAGTAGTAGATGTTAATGGCGTCGAGTATCAATTCAAAGTTAATCACACAGAATTGCTCGCCTATAACGATACTAACTTGAACGCCATCTTCGGAGCGACGACAAACCGTCAGCTAGTGATCATCACCTGTGCCGGTACTTGGCTGCAAGCTGAACAAACATATAGCCAACGGTTGATCGTATTTGCGGAAAGAATCTAGGCCTAAACTTGGTTTACGACTAGAGCTTTCACGATTATTAGCAATATTACGGCGCCCACGAATGACACAATTATCTCAGCGATAATTGAGCCTCCAGCATCCAATCCCAATAGACTAAACAAAGCTCCGCCAATTACACCACCCACTAGTCCAACTATAGTATCTCCCAACAGGCCATAGCCTCTGCCCTTCACAAACATTCCCGCTAAGGCTCCAGCAATTAAACCTACAATTAGCGCAATAATTATTCCCATATTTAGTTAATATCAAAAGTAATCTAACTACTCAGACTTGGTTGAAAACAAGTCAATCACAATTCCCAATATCACTCCAAATACTGCATAGATGATAATGGCCACGATTGAGGCCACGTCCAAATATGAGCTACCAGCGGTAGGTGATGGGAATATGCCTTGGAATGGGGCCACGAATAATTGAGTGATCGCC
>CAYXSB010000016.1:0-13385 GCA_964466865.1 uncultured Candidatus Saccharibacteria bacterium | reverse complement strand
GGTTAATGCCTGCATACTACTATCTACTAACTGCAAAAATCGTTAGAATATTAAGTGAATTTATACCGTATTAGCATGCATTTAAAGTTAAAACGCAAGTTGACGATTATTGCTGGCATAGGGTTAGTGATGTTTCTATCTGGATGTACCAACAATAACAACAATAACACTGCTTCCGGTCCAATCACTTTGCAGTGGCGTGGCGTGTTTTGGGATCCCAAGATCGTGCAGCCATTGTTGGATGAATACCACCAGTTAAATCCCAATGTCACAGTTAGTTATGCTGACCGGTGGCCGACGTCTGGCACTAGCGAGCAAGCCGCAAATTCTTACAAAGCTGACCTAGATAGAATTCTCCAGGGAGGAAATGCCGCGGAAATTCCCGATTTGTATATGGTGGAGAATACGTGGTCTGGCACATATGCCAATAAATACGCGGCGCCAGCACCGAGCTCGGTGATTGATGCTACGGCTGTCAAAGCCAACTTCTATCCGGCTGTAGTCGAAGACTTTGCCCGAAATGACAAAGTCACGGGCTTACCATTGTGGCTGGATACTCTGGCAATTGTTTACAACAAAAACTTGCTGGCTGCGCAATCATTATCGGCGCCACCGGCAGATACCACCAACTTTAAGAATAAAGCGATCCAATTGACTACTCGCAGCGCTGGGGTGATTACTTCCGCTGGATTTGCCGCTGGTGTATCTGCGAATGTCGGTTTTGGGCCAGAATATTTGAATCTCCTGTTTTTGCAAAATGGCGTACCGATGATTGATGCTAACGGCAATCCCATATTTGCTGACAGCGATAATGCTAGCAGTGCCTTGAGTTACCTCAAGAGCTTTTCTGGCGGTAGCGGCAGCTGGGATAGCAGCCAGAAATTTGACGCGATCGCATTCCTGGAAGGTAAATTGGCGATGATGGTGACCACCTCATGGAGATTGCAGCAGATGCTGTCATTTAATGACTTGTATGCGTTGAATTTAAACATTGGTGTAGCCCCGATGCCGCAGATTCCTCAGCAGCCGGTAGTTAACTGGGCGACATACTGGGGAGTAATGGTGTCCAACAACCGTCCCAATAGCACTGAAGCTTGGAAATTTCTGGCCTGGCTAACTCAGCCAGAACAGCTGCGCAAACTGCGCCAGAATGAAGTCGCCAATAGCAAATATTCTGGTATATTGTATCCCCGCACGGATATGCAGCAGGAAGCAGACATTACGGGGGATACTAAATTGCAGGTGTTTAATGCAGAATTATCCACGGCACAATCCTGGTACATGGTGGATGGCTTAGATGTCAGAAGTGCGTTCAATGATCTGATCGATACTGCGGGCACACAAGCCAATATTTCCCAGACACAAACGACAATTCGGGATATAATTTCAAAGCAATGATGACTATTTCACATATCACTAAAAAGTTAAGCGTAGTAATTGCGGCGGCAGTGATTTTGCTGTTTCCATTAGCTGTCCAAGCGCAGAGTCAGATCTTGGCTGATCCTTCAGATTCTTTCGTCGTAAACGGTCCGTTGCCAAATAGCACGGTTTCCGGAACCGTAATCACGAGCTTCCGGGTGTATGACAATAATCAGGCAAACGTTCCTTACGAACTTACTTTGCGTGATAGCCAGACATGTAACAATCTCGTGGGGACAATTTCGGTCGGTAACAAACCTTCGAGTGCTTCTACAGACAGTACGGTGTCCTGGCCATCAGCAGGACCTTTAAACGATGTGGCGAGCGTGCCGGATGGCAAATACTGTATGCAATTGTGCGTGAGCCTACAGAATGGCAGCAATCCTTATTCTGCGTGTAATCTTCGCATCATCACTATCCGCAATACCAACGTCCCACCACAGATAGTGTCATCGCCACCTGCTGATCGGACTATTACCACTGACGAAAGCTGGCAGTATCAAGTGCAAGCCACTGACGCCAATGGCGATAGCCTGTCTTATTCTCTGCTAAATAATCCTGGATTCTTAAGTATCAATAGCTCCACTGGCTTGATCTCCACAAATTCTAATGCCAAGACACCAGCCACTTATGACGTTACTGTAGTCGTACAAGATGCATTTGGTGGTACGGCCAGTCAGCAATTTCAATTGAGTGTGGTATCCCCGTCGACTAATCCCACACCTACGCCAAATCCTAATCCGAATCCCACACCTACACCCACTACCACAAACAAACCTGGATCCGTTACGATTACATTCCCGGTAGCTAACTCGGAACTAAAAGGCGCTACTAATCAAGTAAGCTGGACTGCCACAGATCCTGACGGAATTAAGGATGTGAAATTAGCCTACTCCACCGACAAAAGTAACTGGCAGGCCATTGCGACTGTAGCTGGAGATAAAACCAACTTTGTGTGGGATGTCAGCAAATTGACTGACGGCAGTTATTACTTGCAGGTAACCATTACCGACAACCTCGATGCCACAACTACCGCGACATCAGAGAAATTTACTGTAGCCAATACCACGGCTCCGATCCCTTCAACTGCTACCAAGCCGCTGATTATTTCTGTTAAACCTGAAGACGCTACCAATGTCACTGATACTAAGCCTGAAATCTCCGGTCAATTTACGCCTCCGGCAAATAGCGCGATTGATCCTGCGACTTTCTTGCTGAAGCTCGACCAGACTGATATTTCCACAACGTGCACAGTTACGGCCAGCGGGTTTAAATGCACACCGGCAAGTGATCTCGCTCTCGGTGTGCACAATGTGCATGCTGAGGTGAAAAGTACTGATGGCCAGACTGCGATCAGAGAATGGGCGTTTACAATTGTCGCCAAGCCTACAGATACCACTACCTCTCCTGCTGGAAGCCAGATAAGTTCGCAGACGGTGATTATTGTACTGGTCGCTTGCTGCTTGCTAGCACTACTAGTACTGATTCCATGGTTACTATTTATCCTATGGAGAAGACGCAATCAGGCTAAAGAAGATAATTTCGCAGAGCCCCAGCCGGTCAATCCTAGTGAATTTACCAACTATGGTGATTACTTGTCCGCATCTGCTCAGCCAGCACCATTACCGGAAATAACTACAAACTATTACACGCCTGTGACCGCAGCTCCACTAGCGCCACCAACAGTTGAAGTCGCGGCAGCACCAGTAGTTGCGCCTTTAGAGACTGCTGCGCAGCCTATTCTTCCGAGTTCATCCAACGTAGAGAATTCTTACGTTACCAGTCCAGACTTTATGAGCTATTACAACCCGCCAGCTGAGACTACTGGAATTGAAAATGTGGATGCCAATGTCCCTGACTGGCTTAAGTCACCTGATGTAGCAGCCGCGGCACCAGCGCCAGTTGTGTTAGCGCAGCCGGTGGCACCTGCACCAGTTGCCCAGCCTACTCCTGTAGCTGAGGCTATTCCAGCAGATGCGTACGTTGCGCCTTTGGCTCCTGCCCCTGAGACCATTCCGCTAGAAACTGTAGATGCCGCGCCAGCTGAGTATTCAGACTTCTCTACTGCTCTGCCTGCAGACACTGCACCGGTGGACACGGGCAGCTTCTCAGCCGAACCTATTTCTACTGAGGTAGCAGCTAGTCCAGCCTCTGAGGCTGTCAATCCAGCAACTCCTACTGACAATACTGGTAGCTATGGATATGGGAGACAAGTAGATAACTTCTAGGATGACTTCGAAGACAGAACTTTAGCCGCGTTTTTAGCAGCCAGACAGTCCTTAACCAACGTATTCTGATCTATATGGCTCGTTTGTGCGATATGCTGTCCGGCAGCGTTGGCGGTGCTGTCAGCTCCAGAATCAATGCAGAATGTGTTTGAGGAAATATCTCCAAGCGAATGTATCGAGCTAATTAAGTCACGATTGTTCCACACAAACAAAGTCTTATCCAGAAAGTTGGTATTGTAGATTTGCACCACCACAGAAATTACCATGTAGAGAATAATTCCGACGATGAATAGGATCACATTGCGGCTCTTCTTGTTGGTGACGAGTAACGATAATCCCCCTGTAGCATCTGCTAATAGTGCCTTACTGGCCTGGACACCAGCGGCTACTAAGTTTTCACTATTGAAATTTTGAGCTAAGTCACCGGCAGCACCTACAGCGCTACCACCTGGAATCCTGGAAGCGACGGCGTTAGTAATGCCTGTTCGGACACTGCTACCTGCGCCTTCAACTGCACTGCCTGCGGCTCGGCCAAATCTAGCTAATGGATTATCTGCTGACATGAATTTGCTTTAATAGATGCTTAGTCTCGTCCTCGCTTCAACGCTAAGCCAATCTCACCTGTAGTGACGCCACCGATCTTAAAGATAACTTTAGACTCAGGTCCGATTGAACCACCGGGTGACATATCCAACATTGGCCGAATATTATCCGGGAAGAAGAAGCAGTTGAGTTTGTATGACGTAGAATTGTCGCCGGGCTTGATCTTGTCGCCGGTTACATCCTTGGCGATGCTAAATTCACCAATGTCCTCATTACCAGGACCCTTGTAAGTAAACAGTTTGTCGCCTGGGGCCACGGTCTTGAATGATCCGCCCTTTGCAGATTTCCATTGTACTTCTACATTTGGTAACGGGTACAAGCTAGAGTCAATAACCAGGGTAATGTTTTCCAGACTTTTATGACTAGATAACAAGGAGTTGATGAATTTGCTGTCGAATTGCAAATCTTTGATTTCCTGATTGAGGAATTCAAATTTAACGCTGACTTTTTGCGGTTGATCGCCCTTAGGATTGGCTCTACCTGGGACTGCGTTGTTCGTGGCTCTGACTCCAGCCAACAATGCTCTAGCGGAGGCTACCCTTGCATATTTACCAACGCTATTTGGCTCAGCCAACGCGGAGTTTAACCTAGATTCAGCCGCGGCCAAGCTAGACGCACCACGAGCCTCTGCTCTTTGTTGTCCGGTAAGCTCATCTGGACCCTTGAATGTAGATTCGTAAAGTCTGTTGCCTGCAGTAAGTCCTCTGCTAGCTCCGGAGAGAATATTGCGGCTAGCGGTACCCACCACTGCCGGTACCTGTCTGAAGGCGACGTCAGATGAAGCTCGCAATTCCTTGGCAATGTTTCCGAGCAATGGTGAAGGCGCAGTTTTGAACGCTTTGTCGAGATCGTCGAGAATCGTGGGGATAGCGATAAACAAACCCAATGCTAGCAGCGTAAAGATCACGCTGGAACTGATCCCGCCATTGACGCTAATGATAGACGTAAGCCAGCCGGCTAACACCGGAGGACGATATCCGCTGATGGCGGAGGCGTCAGTAATAGTCCCGTGGAATGCTGGATTCGCGAATACAATGACCACTAAGAATAAACAGTAAGTGACAATAAAGTGCAGGGCTGCATTTCCCATCTGCTTGAAATAGTCGAACATAATCGCTGTGCCTCTACCCGGGATAGCTACGGTAGCAAAGATAAACGGCGATACAATGGGGAGAAATATCATAGTCACGAACTTCTTGATCAGTTTCCAAGTGATCTTCAAGCTGATCACAATTGCAATGAGGTTGAAGATCAAATTGAGAATGTTACCGATAAGCATCGCCAGACCAGAGTTATTCTGGAAGGCGCTGACTACGGAATCGATCAAATTGAACTGACCCAAATTGATGTTATTACAATTTGCTTGCTGGCCTGTGGAGGCATTTGTGGTACAAAAAGACTGAGCAATTCCGGTGGCGATTGGAATCGCTCCAAACTGCTCACGGATACGCAATGAGCTGACGCGCCAGTCATCTCCGTACAATCCGCGGGTGCCGTCGCCACCAAATGCATCTTGACAGTCACTACCGGTACAATTGCTGCCTTTGGTTTTGGCTGCATCACCGCTAGGACCAACCTGATATACAGATGCTCCTGGGCCTGCTGGTCCAAATATGAAATCGTGGAAAATGTTGGTGCTTAGTGTAATTCCGTCGATGAATAGACCAGAAATGGGGTAGCTCAAAGGAATGAGGACCATGGCCAGTACAATTCCCGGAATCGCATTTTGAATTTGCACCACTTGCTTGCCGCCCAAGCGGGCACGGAAAATCATGGCAAACGCCACTACAATAATTATCAAAGTCATAAAGCTGAATGACAATGTCGCAGCCCAACCCCAGAACGATTGAATCGGGGTGAGGAGTGCGTATCCAGTGCCCGGGAAATATGGCTGAGGTGCGCCTGTTGGCTGAGTGCTTGTGGTTTGGGCATAAACTGCTCCCGGCGATACAACTTTGTCGACTTGATCCAGAGCAAAGATAACTCCGCTGGCTGGACGCGCTTGTAGCAAGTTAGTGGCAGATAATATGATCATTCCAGATATACCTGGCCCCTGGTTGAGGTCTATGCCTAAGCGCTGACTGATTTGATCATCACTCAAACCGCCAGCTGCAAGTTCTGGTATGCACTTGCCGATAGTAAAAGTACTGTTTCGGATGTCAGAGGCAGTTGCCTGTTCAAAAGCTCCTATCAAGGCAATACCTGAACCAGCGACGTTATCATTGCTGCAACCTGTGACCTGTTTAGCGTCGGGGATGTAGCTGAGAATGCTGTTATCAAAAGGTGAATTTAAGGCCTCTACCGTCTGGGGTTTAAGCAGTGGAAATAAGCTTACCAGCAAAATAGCTGGCAGCAGAATTTGTAGACTTAAGGCTATGTGTTTACGCACAAATTCATTATAGGGAGTATGCATAGGCAAGACAATAGGACGACGCGGCCTGAGGGCATGGTAAGATTTAATATGAATATCTACACACGTACAGGTGACAAAGGAGACACAGGCTTTATCGGTGGTCGTGTCAGCAAAGCTTCACAAATGATGCAGCTGTTAGGCGATATGGATGAGCTGAATGCTTGTATGGGGATGGTGGTGAGCGCGATCCCGGAATCAGATAAATTGAATAATGTACGTGAAATATGTGTACGGGTGCAGAATTTTATTTTTCAATTGGGTGCTGTGGTTGCCGATAAGCAAGTCAGTCTGCCCTACTCCAAAGTCTTCGGCCAACAGGTCACCGCGGAGATTACATATGTGGAAAGTACTATCGATGAGTTACAAGCGCAACTGCCAGAGTTAAAGAATTTCATTCTGCCGGGAGGCAGTCAAGTGGCGAGCCAATTACACTTAGCTAGAGCGGTATGCAGACGTGCCGAAAGATCCACGGTGGTGTATGCGGGTAAGCTTACCAACGAGTACCAACTCAACGTGGCTGAATGTCAGAAGTATTTGAACCGATTGGCGGACCTGCTATTTGTGCTTGCCAGGTACGCCAATTTCCGCGAAGGACTAGTAGATACAATCTGGAAGGCTCCTAACTAGCAGCTGGCGGTAACGGGTCATTGCTCGGTCGTGCAGGCTCGCTGACTCTAGCTGCTGCCTGTGGCAATGGATCTCCCCCAGAATTTGAATTGTTTCCCATATTTCCACCGCCACCACCTCTGCCGCCGCGACGGCGATGACGCTTTGGAGGTCCATCTTGTCTTTCCCCTGAAGCATTTTCTCCGGTAGGACGGTTGTCCGTAGGTTGAGACTCGCGTGGTTGCGGACGCGGATCAGCTGATTGTGTATGATTCTCTGCCGGACGTGGTGCAGGTGCCTGTTGCTGTGGCCGTGGCGCAAACTGCTGCTGTGAATAATTACCGTCACGCGGGGGCCGTGGTCCCGATGGTCGAGAATAATTACCACCGCCACCTTGGCGCGGTCCGGAATTCCCCTGATAGCTGTTGCCGCTGCTTTGATGATAGCTACCTGGGCCACTATTGGGATCACGCGGCGTCCAGTTGCTCTTTTTAGCTTCTTTTTCTGCCTGACGTTTCTGCATCTCATCAACTTCCTCTTTGGTCATCAAGTTACCCTCTGCGTTATATACTTGAGCGGCCCATTTGAAGATCTTATCGTTGATTACTTCTCGCGGTAGGGCATTATTTTTGCGGGATAATTCTAGAACTTGTGGCTTTAGGTGCAAATGTGGGAATTGCGGGGCCAGAGTTTTGGCCGTGAATGGCTTTGACTGGCTAGCGTCGATCAACTCTTTCACAATTACTGAGTGTTTAGGCAGATTTACCAAGTCTTCTGGCTCTAAGTATGGCGTGTATTCTTTAATTAAGAATGCCGCATCTTTAGCGCCGACAGTGAAGTTAATGATGCTACCCACGTTACCGAAAATACCGTTGGCAATGGCGGGATCGATCTGATCGATGAACTGGTGAGCGATAGTGAGCGACAGTCCGTATTTACGAGCTTCAGATAGAATCTTAATGAATGTGAGGTTGGTAAAGTTTTGGAACTCATCTACATACAAGAAGAATGGACGACGTTGAGTGGGGTCTTGTCGTCTCACGGCGCTGGAATACAGCCTGGTGATAATCATACCTCCAAGTAGGGCCATGTTTTCTTCTCCAATCTTGCCCTGCGACAGATTGATCAACACAATCTTGCCTTCATCCATACATTGTTTCAAGTCGAATGAGGAGCTGATCTGACCGACGATATTGCGCATCAATGGATTGGTGGTGAAACGGCCGATCTTGTTTAGGATAGAAGAGATTTCTGCGTCACGGCGCTTCACATCTTTTGCCAGTGCGGCATATTCTTCGTTCCAGAATTTCAATAGTATCGGGTCCTTGATTTGCTTGAGGAGAAATTTACGGTAGTTGTCATCGCTCAGCATACGTGGGATTGCTAGCAACGAGATGTTCTGACAACTCAGCAATGTGATCAAGGTATTCGTCAAAATGTATTCTAATCTTGGTCCCCAGGAATTCTCGAAGAATTTTTTGAATACGCTGACGATACCATCGGCAATTAAGCTCTTGTCGTCACCAGGTTTGAATTCCAACAAATTCAAACCCACAGGATATTCAATATCACCCGGGTCGAATAGAATAATGTCTTTCAAACGGTGTGGCGGCATCATGTCCAAGATATGCTCTACCAACTCGCCGTGAGGATCGATGACGCCCACTCCCTTACCTTCGTAAATGTCGGCCATGATCATGCTTTCCATAAACGTGGATTTGCCGGTACCGGATTTTCCAATCACATACATGTGGCGCAAGCGGTCTTCTTCCATAATTCCAAATGGGATATGCACACCGCGGTAATCTGTAAGCCCCAAAATGCGCGAACCTTTGGTAGGCACGTTCAGCGGGTACTCTAGTTTCTTGGATCTGGCCCAGGAAATATTCGGCGTTTCTACAGTCTTGTTTGGTAAATGGTACAAAGAGGCGAACTCTTCGGTGTTGATGACGCCTTTAGCAAACTCATCCAGGTAACGGCTAGAATATTTCTGGAATCCATTCAGTCTGTCACCTTTGCGGGTGCCGTAGATGAAGCTAAATATCGACTGGTCGAAATCGGCTCGGGTTTTGGCCCAACCTTTTTTCTTCTTTGGCGAACCGAAGCTATTCAAAATGGCTGTGCGATATTGGCTAAATGCAGCCGTAACTTCGTTTACTAAGCGTTGAGCGCTCATTTGATCCGGTGCTTTGGTGAGTACTCTTAGGCTGAATTGAAATCCGACTTTAGTATTTTTTGTTTCAATTAATTTCAATTGTTCAGAGCTAGCGGATGGCTCACCTTCTTTATTAGCTTTTTGGGAATCAACAAAAGTTTTACCGGCTTTCTGCCATGAGTCGCCGATCGGTCTGGCCACGATTTGAATAAATACTTCTTGGCCTGGAGGTAATTTGCTGATAGCACCGGTGAGTCCGGATAGCGGGTCCACGTCGAAGCTGGTGAATGTGCGAATTGGTAAATAGTAATCTTTGGTCTGCACTAGTTCCGCGATTTCAATGTGTCCGGGAGTTTTGGTTAGGGCGTCAGTGTAATCTTTAACTTCGCTAATTTGCGCCTCTGGATATTGCGCATAGATTTGGTTCTCGAAGAATGTCTTGTATTGACGATTGATTACGCACAGAAAGAAAATGCCGTAAGCACCAGCCGCGATTTCCATGCTGAAATGATCGCCAGCTTTTTCGCGATTCAAACCGATACCGTGTAGTGAGGAGAATAACTGTTCTGCGGCTAGTGGACTTTTGTCGTTGTGCTTAGGCACAGCGATATTGAGGATAACCTTGCTATCAATGGTTTCGTTGGTTTTGGTCTTTTGGTAATTGCCACGGAGATAAGCCCATACTAATAGGAGCACAATTACCGGTATTGTAATGATGAGAATCAACAACATGGGTTGCGGTATCTATCTTTGTGTGGTGAAGTCACAAAGATCACCTTGCATAAGGTCATACCCTCCCCCGAGGTAAGACTATTGATTTGTAATACTGACAGACAATATATTATCCCCTACTTGGATCTGATCAGCAACTTCCATTCCTTTGGTGACTTGTCCAAATACGGTGTAATTACCATCTAGAAAGTGTGAATCTGCTAAGCAAATATAAAACTGGCTACCGCTGGATTCTCGAGTAGGATTGACATCATCTCCTAATCTGGCCATAGCTACAGCTCCACGCACATGCTGATGAGCATTAATTTCGGCTGGGACATTGTACCCGGGACCACCAGTACCGTTGCCGGCTGGATCGCCACCTTGGATTACAAAGCCCTCTTCACGACGGTGAAAAGTTAAATTGTCATAGAAATGATCATTTGCCAGGAACATGAAGTTACTAACCGTCTTGGGTGCATCTGCACCAAACAATTCGATTTCGATATCGCCTTTGGCGGTGTGGATGATGGCTTTTTTGCCGGTGAGTTGATCTGCAGGTAATTCTGCAGGAGCTTGAGAATATTTGTTTACTTTTGAGTTGTTGTTCGTGTCCACAGTAGGTGTTGACTGTTGTGCGGTACTGCCGGTATTGGATGTTTTCTCATTACTTACTCCCCCAGCCGTACATCCAACTAACAATACTGACGTCAGAATTACGATGAATAATTTTCTGTACATATGTCGGTCTTGAACGTCCTACAAGCATAACATAAAAAGTTATGATATGGTCAACCGGGTGTGAAAATGGTTGTATGCTTGTGTATACGGTATAATTCCACCATGAAATTTACAAAATTTGCGCAGCTATTAGAAAAGATTGAATCCACGGCCGGACGTAATGATATGACGGTGCTGTTGGCCGAATTCTTGCAAGAATTCTCTCCTGCGGAAATAAAAGCCGCGATGTATTTGATGCAGGGGCGGTTGGTTCCGAATTATGTACCCCTAGAATTTAACCTGTCACAGAAGTTGGCGCTGCGGGCGCTGGCAGAATCTGTAATGGGAAATGACGATCAGCAAAAGGTAAATGAACTGTTCTCCAAGCTTGGTGATGTGGGCTTAGTTGCGGAAGCAATTCGCCAGCAACAAGATCAGCCTAAACAAGAGTTAACAATCGTGGAAGTTTACGATGATTTGCACAAGATTGCCGAACTCACTGGTAAAGGTTCGCAGGATGCCAAGATGTCAGGCTTTGCTGATTTGATTTTGAAATTAGATAGCTTAAGTGCTCGCTATGTTTCCCGGGTGGTAATCGGCAGCTTGCGCTTAGGTTTAAGTGAGAAAACTGTATTTGACGCTCTATCCTGGGCCAAAACCGGCACTAAGAGTTTGCGCGATAGTATCGAGCGCGCCTACGGTGCGCGGGCAGACATTGGTGAACTGGCCAGCCTAATTCTCCAGACAGATTTGGAAAAACTCACGAAACAATTATCCGAGGTAAAACTACAGGCAGGAATCCCGCTAGCAGCCAAATTAGTGGAAAGAGAAAAAGACGCGAATGCGGTGTTTGAGCGGATGGGAGAATGCGTACTACAGCCGAAGCTAGACGGTTTGCGAGCCCAAATTCACCTTACTGCCGAGGGCGAAGCTGCAGTCTACAGCCGCAATATGGAAAGTCTGACTGACAGTTTCCCGGACATCGTGGCTGCGGTGAAAAAGCTAGGTGTGAAGTCGGTGATTATCGATTCGGAAGCGATTGGTTACGATTTTGAAAACGATACGTTCTTGCCGTTTCAGGAAACGATGCAACGTCGACGCAAATACGATATTGATGAGACTGCGGAAGCGATCAAAGTAAAAGCTATGGCGTTTGACCTCCTCTATCTCGATGGCGAAGATCTATCGCAGCGCCCATTAGAAGAGCGCTTGAGTAAACTGCGATAATTACTGACCTCGGCTAAATATCCGGTGATCACTCTATTGGAGACTGTGAATGTGACTACAGCCAAAGACCTGGAAGATTATTTCCAAGAGCAAATTGGTAAAGGCTTGGAAGGAATTATTGCCAAGAAATTGGGAACTGCATATGAACCTGGCACTCGCAACTATGATTGGATCAAACTCAAAGCCAACACTCAAGCTCGCATGGTGGATACGGTAGATGCTGTAGTGTTGGGCTATTACAACGGTCGTGGTGTGCGCGCTAAATTTGGTGTGGGTGCATTGCTAGTTGGCGTTTACAACCAAGACGATGGCAAGTTCTACTCTATTGCTAAAGTAGGTACTGGTATGACTGATGCCGAATGGGAAACTATCAAACGTGATTTAACTCCTCTCGAACTTCCGGGTCAGCCTGCTGAAAGTGTGGTAGAAAAAATGTTACACCCAGATGTGTGGGTTGAGCCTAAGATTGTGATGGAAATAGATGCTGACCAGATTACGCGTAGTCCTTCGCACACTGCCGCCTGGGATAAGCCGGCTAGTTTCGAAACCGACACCAAAGGCAAAGGTTTGTCACTGAGATTCCCCCGTATGAAAGTGTGGAATCGTGACAAAGATGCGGATCAAGCCACCAGCGTGCAAGAATTGTTGCGGATGTTCGAGCTGAGAAATCCTAGCTAGGCGCTAAACTCTCTGCTAAGATTTCTGCGAACAAAAACACAACATGGAGAAACTCTTTGCACTTTATAAGCTGACTCGGGTAGGAACAATCATGGATTCCTTCCCTTTTTTAATGACTTTCGCGATCATTGCTTCCCGATTGACGATCAGCTGGACAGTAGTCTTCGCCGTAGTCACAAATCTTCTGCTATTGGTGTTTGCCTACATGATCAATGACATTGCTGACGCTGAAGACGACAAGCATGATTCACATAAGCGCGATCGCAATCCTGTGGCTGCCGGCAAACTAACTTACTTGGAAGCAAATATTGCCACGATTCTGGCGGTTGGAGTATCGGTAATGTTCTTGGTGAGCTTTGGTATGAATGTACTGATGGTAGGAATTAGTATTTTGGTTTTAGGTTTCTTATATTCCTGGAACCCTGTTCGTCTGAAAGCTAATCCACTTGTGGATATTATTTCACACGGCTATTTTCTGGCAGCGGCCCAGATTCTGTTTTTTGCTTTGTTACCAGGAGCGACATTCGATGGACTATCGTTAGCGATGGCCGCGGGCGTGTATATATTCTCCATTGGAGGTGATTTGCACAATGAAGTACGTGACTGGGACGTCGATCAAAAGGCC
>CAYXSB010000015.1:0-13396 GCA_964466865.1 uncultured Candidatus Saccharibacteria bacterium | reverse complement strand
ATCGACGCCTCGAAACGTAACACTACATACTAGGATAATCATTTGAATATTGCAAGCTTGTTGCACAACATATTTACCTGATGGTGAGTAGAATTTTACATCTACACTGCTGTTTGCCTCTACCCTAAGTTCAAACTTGAAGGCTGAATTATGATGAGAATGCAGATACAGATGACGCGGTAACGCGGAGACAAAAAAATTAACGGTCGATTCTAGAAATCGACCGTTAGGTTTGGGCTCCTTGCGGAGCGGTTGTGCGGGAGCTAATGCCACCCGCTTAGATGCTGGGAGCAATCAGTTGTTGCAATCAACTAACTACCCATCGGGACATTACGGATGTCCGCTAGTGCCAGCTTCACTACCGCTCGTAATTCGTGTCGTCCCACAAATTAGCGAGTACCTACAAAGGAATGGCGCGGTGGACGAAGGCCGCATTCCAAGTAGTTCTGCCCGGAGCCGCCGCTTCACGGGGGCACGTCGCCTGGTGTGCCAAGGGCGCTCGGGTCTACTGCGGGGCAATGCATAAGCAGCGAACCCCGCTGGTCTTCTACCGTAAGTTGTATGTTGTCTAACAACCCGGGATTAAGACCATTCGTTATAATTATATAACGGCTATAGCTATAGGTCAATACCCTTCTAGCCCTAAAAAAGCGGCTTCCTTTTGGTCGCCGCTTACTATGTGCTATTGCACAGCTACTGAGCTCTGTCAGAAACTTTCGCCGAGTTCTGACCCTCCGCTCTAAGTGTTTTTAAGTATGAAATTATTATAAACTATAAGCTAATCAAGGTCAATCAGACATTGGGAGTTAGATATAGCCATGCTAGAATCGTCAGCAGTCAGTTTTATGGAGGTCTCATGGCAGTCTTGAGCACGAAAGCAGTAAATAAAGAGTTAGAGGAAGTAAACCGTCTACTCCGTCGGACTCAGAACAATCACAGATATCTGTCCAATCGCAAGATTGAGATCGAGATCGATGATCTGATCGCAACGCAGGCTGACAACCCGGACGCATATCACAAAGTGAAGTATCTCCAGGCGCAGCTGATTCCGGATGTAATATCTGTGTATCACGACACATATGAAGGCGACGTTGGGTTAATCGTAATTTTGACTAACTCCAATCGTAACCTGCTGCCCAAGGAAACTTACGAGGAAGTGGTCAAGGAAGCTGCCGGGAAACCGATATTTTTCTGTATGCTGGACAGCCAACTGTCAGACAGACTGCTCTACGGCTTATAGCCGCTAAGCCTCACGTAAGTGAGGCTTTTGCTTGCTGGTAAAAGCTAAAGGCTTGATGTTATGACGGTGATATATCTTCACCGATATATAGAGAATATATTAAAAAGCTTGCATTCGGAAAGTTATAAGGTATATAATAGGTATGTAACAGAAACTTAGACGTAGGAGATCTTTATCATGTCACTAAGTGTCTTAGATGCCGCAGAGGAACAGGAACGGTTCAACCAGTCTGCAATTATGGCAGCGCACGCGCGTCCATTGCAGCCGGTGGTGGCAGCAAAACGGGTTTTGCTCAACGGGCAACCCGCGATGTTTTTCACCCTCACCAATGCCTTTCCTACCCCGTCCCTGATGACGGAACTGCTGGAGCGTGCTGGCGGTCTGCCCATCATAATTTGTCAGTGCGACAAAGATGGCATTCCGGCTGAAACGCAGCTCGTGCATTAGTTACAAGTGCCGAGGATTAAATAAAAAGGCGACTCAATACGAGCCGCCTTTTGCATGTCTTTAGGAAATTTATGGCATCAAATTCTTCAGGAAACCGCCGACCTTGCCCATCACTCCACCGCCCTGTGCCTTTGGTGTCATTAATGAAGCTCCGCGAGAGCCACCGAATCCATCGTCGGCCATTCCGTACAGAATCAAACCTTGAGTAGCTGCGTATGCTGGGGATGAAATTCCATCTACCAAGCCCTCTAGCCCACGTGGGGAGGCTACGCGTGCCGGAATGTTAAACACTTCTTTAGCAATTGCTGTTAATCCTGGCAAATCTGCAGAACCACCAGTCAATACGACTCCAGCTGGCAAATTGTATTCATAATCAGACATGGTGATATTCTCCCGTACCAATTCGAATATCTCTTTCATACGTTCATTCACGATCAGGTTGAATTGCTTACGGGAAATTGTCTTTACGCCTTCGATATCTAAGTCAGACACATCAATAATGTCGCGCTGTTTTTCTTCATCCACTTCTCCTTCGTCTTTGTCGTCCTCGCCATCCTCTACTGCTCTCAACTTTTTCTTGGCGGCTGCGGACTTAGAAGTAGTCTTCATCAACCGATCAATGTTCAACTTCACCTTTTCCGCGTCATCCAAGGACAAACGCAAACCCGCAGCTAAGTCGCGGGTAACATTGGATCCTCCAAATGGAATTGAGGTGCTGTAAGTAACTGCATTATCTTCAAAAGTCGTGATCGAAGTCGTACCACCACCGATATCTAATAACAACACACCCAGCTCTTTCTCGGTGGGTGTCAAAACTGCTTGAGCAGAAGCCCAACCGCTAAACACTTCGTCTTCAATCCGCAAACCAATGCTCTGAATACATTTATGTAAATTATGTAAGGCTGTAGAGGTCGCGGAAATAATATGCGCATCTACTTCCAAGCGCGTACCGCGCATACCTACAGGATCTTTAATTCCCTCCATAGCATCCACAATAAACTCACGAGGAATCAAATGAATAATGTCGCGTGACGGAGGAATAGCTACAGTCTTGGCCTGCTCCATTACCCGGAACACGTCTTCTGTGTTGATTTCTTCATCAGCAATCGCCACCACACCTTTATTATTATTGGAAACAATATGCTTACCGTTGATGGTCACATATACAGAAGAAACTGTCAGTCCCGCCATTCTCTCAGCACCAGACAATGCAGAGGCAATAGAATTGATCGCTTCATCAATACCGGTAATTTCACCCTTCTTTACTCCATATGCTGGATATGAAGCTTCGCCAATCACACGTGGCTGTTTGTCATCTTCCACTATCGCAATGATAGCGGCAATCTTCGTAGAACCAATATCAATTCCCGCAATAATTCTGTTTGCCATGTAGTATTCAAGGTAACGAGTTAAGTTCTTACACTTCCCTATAGGAGTTTACAACCCTTTGCCAGCAATTTCAAACCAGGT
The DNA here is from genome assembly GCA_964466865.1 of uncultured Candidatus Saccharibacteria bacterium. GTDB lineage: Bacteria > Patescibacteriota > Dojkabacteria > J137 > JAEUSD01 > CAYXSB01. The sequence continues at coordinate 10,239 of CAYXSB010000015.1, read as the reverse complement.
AAATCTATGATATCATCATTTTAACAGCGAGAGAAACACCAAGTGCAAGTTTCTCACAAGCCAGCCTGAAGCTCAAGTCAGGCAATACTTACAATAAAAATACACATTTCGAGTTAAATCAAAGGTGGAACCGTCTAACCTGTCTATCGACAGATGGAAAGACCCTTGCCTGTTTCTTAAACTAAAGAAGCAGACAAGGGTTTTTGTTTGTTGTTAACAATTTTACTTATTTATCTATACCGCCATGTCCGACAAGTTTGCAGATTATAAAGACATATTACCGGACTTCGTGACTACAGAAGCAGACTTTGAAATGTATAAACTCCGCCACTCTACTGAGCACGTGTTTGCCCAGGCTGTGACGTCGCTATTTCCCGGCAAAATAAAGTTAGCGGTGGCGCATATTGAAAACGATGGATTCTCCAATGATGCCAAATGGGAAATGGAAGTCAGCGAAGATCTGTTTCCGCAGATCGAAGCCAAGATGCAAGAAATCATTGATCAAGACTTGCCGATCACTCGCAAGGAAGTTTCCCGGGAGGAAGCTCGCGAATTGCTAAAAGATAATCCGTTCAAGCTTGAATGGCTGGAGCAATTCGCTGCTGCCGATAAGACTATCACTATGTATTGGACTGGCGATAAATATGTCGATCTATGCAAAGGCCCACATCTAGACAGCACTGGCGGAATTAAAGCATTCAAATTGCTGAACGTGGCTGGGGCATATTGGCGTGGTGATGAAAATAATGAGATGTTGACCCGTATCTACGGTACCTCATTCAATTCTCAGCAAGACCTGGAGAATTTCTTAGCCATGCGTGAAGAAGCCAAAAAGCGCGATCACCGTAAATTAGGTAGAGAATTAGAACTGTTCACTTTCTCTGATCTAATTGGTGGCGGCTTGCCGCTCTACACTCCTCGTGGCGCATTTATTCGTCGGTCATTGGCTAACTACATCGAAGAATTGCAATCTAAGCAAGGCTACACTCAAGTGTGGACTCCACAGATTGCCAAGGCAGAATTGTTTAAGCGCTCAGGGCACTACGATAAATATAAAGATGACATGTTCCGGGTAGTATCGAATTACTCAAAAGAAGAGATGTTTCTCAAGCCGATGAACTGTCCTCAGCACACGCAGATTTTCGCTAGCAGCAAGCATAGTTATCGTGAGCTACCAGTGAGATACACTGACTTCGCCATGCTCTACCGCGATGAAAAGCCTGGAGAATTAAACGGCTTAGCCCGCGTACGCGCATTCTCCCAGGACGACTGTCATATTTTCTGTACCGAAGACCAAGTCGATGATGAAATTGATAAAGCACTGCAGATGACTAAAGCAGTGATGGAGACTTTTGGCTTCAGCTATCGCTATCGCCTATCCACACGCGATCCACAACAGCCAGAAAAGTACTTAGGCGACCCTGCGACCTGGGACAAAGTGGAGAAATGGGCTGAGACTATCATGGATCGTAATCACATTGAATATTACGATGGCAAGGGTGAAGCTGCATTCTATGCGCCTAAAATGGACTTGATGGCTACTGACGCTATGGGCCGTGAGTGGCAGTTGTCGACCGTACAAATCGACTACGTGATGCCAGAAAGATTTGAACTCAGCTATGTAGACAGCGATGGTCAGGAGAAGCGTCCGGTAATGCTCCACCGCGCCATTATTGGTTCTGCGGAAAGATTCATGATGATAATTCTAGAACACTTTGCTGGCGCTCTACCCGCCTGGCTATCGCCAGAACAAGTGCGCATAATTCCTATCAAGGAAGATAACTTCGGCTACGCCGAAAAACTCCGCGCTCAATTGTCAGAGATGGGTGTACAAATAACGGTGGATAGTGCCAACGAGCGCATGCAGAATAAGATTCGTAAAGCTCAGGAATGGAAAGTACCGTACATGTTAATCGTCGGTGGCCAGGAAGAAGCCGACAATACAGTCTCAGTACGCCTCCGCTCCGGTGAAGAGATCAAAGGCATGAAGGCTGATGAGTTCCAGGAGAAATTGTTGGCGAACATTAGAAATCGCAAGCTAGAGTTGTCGCTGTAATAGTTTTGGAAAGTGAAAAGGGCTGGCCAATTGGCCAGCCCTTTTGCATTGTGGTACCTAGAATACATCTACGTACTCATCGTAGATGTCTGGATGTTGCTTCATATCCTGAAAACAGATTGAAGACAATATGCCCCCGGCATATTCCCGGGCTACTGCGCTCTGAGCATTTATAGCTATCCCAGCCCAAACCCAGCGACGCTGCTCGAGGCTCAACACCTTGGTGTCGACCATGGCAAGAATATTAGTCGATGTTCTCGACACATACTCCATGCCTTTGCACGACAGCTTAACCAGTTGCAGAATAGCTTCTTTGTCAGGCTTGGGCATTTCGCCAAACCTACGCCTCAACTCTGCAATGAGCTTCTCCAGTACAGCATATTTCTCAACTGTATCTGAAGACAGGACTAGCTCAATTAAGGTACTCAGCGCTATTTCATCGTACTTATCCACTACGGCCTCCTGGACTACAATGCGGTTCAAACAATTATATCACGAATATATCCTATATTAGTAATTAGGCATGCAAACGGGACCGATATTCGGTCCCGTTGTCGATCATACAATAGATCGTTCCAGTCTAGTCTGGATTACTTCCAGCTTCTTCGCCAAAGGGCTTTCTAGCTGTGCTTCATGCCAGAGAGCTTGCAGATTGGCATCAGCGATTCGACGCGGTCTGGTTAGCTTTGCGTCAGTCGCCACTCTCGCCCAAATCCAGCTCTGCTCGATCTGAGTAAGGCGTGAGGCATATCCGCTCAGCATCGCCGTACCAAAAAGCGCCAGATCCCCTTTACCTACACAGGCTAGAAATACGAACTCTACCAGATAGTCGATGATAAATAGACCTTCCATCCGCGAAAATCTGGAACGTATCTCTTCCTTGATTTCCGCAATGTAGATTGCATCGTCGCCCACCTGGAGCATGATGCCGACCAATTGCTCCATCGAAACTCCGTTGAACTTGTCCACTGAAACCTCCTGTGTTTAGACTGTACTATTATATCATAGTTATATCTTATAGTCTTTATCTCACCGCTACGATTTCCGACCGTAAATCAATTACCGTCGCCCCCGATAAATCGCCTTGGTTACGCACAGTATTCAAGGCTGACAATTGATCCTGGATTGGTCGGGTATTGGTGAACATGAGCTTGATACCGCTCGCTAAGTCTACAGTCAGGGTAAATTCTGATTCCCAGGTCATCTTGACGAAAACTAAGCTATCTTTTTGCATATAAGCTTGCACCTGCCTGGCATCGTCAAACGTTGTGCTCGGAAAGTCGCTGCCCACAGCGTAAACCGTACTGTCGTAACCCATTATTTGTGGTAGCTGGGTAAATTCGGTGCCCAAAAGTGCCGTAACATTATTATTCAAACTAGACTCTACTCGTGATAACAGACTATCGCGATATTCTTGCAATGATTGCTTCTTGTCATCCAGCGGAACTTCATCCCACTTCACCGCCTTGCGCTGCTCCTCATCCTGAATCGTCGACAAATAATGTTCATGAACGTAATTAGCGTTCGGGTCACCAAATCCGCTGATTACTACCAGCTCATCGGCAGTAAGCGGCGTCGGAGTCTTTAATCCCAGCTGGCTCACTACCACCTTCTCATCGTCTACCAGAAACACTCCCGTCAAATTGATGTAAGCCAAAGTCGGGTATCTCTCCTCTATTTCGACGGTAATCTTTCCAGGCAACTGCTTACGCACTTGTGCCACCTTTATATACGGGAACTTCTGCTCTAAGTCAGCCTCCACTCCAGATTCTGAAAAGCTAAACATGCTTTTACCACGAAGGTTATCTAGCTCATGGAGAATATCATCCTGGCTTATCTGGCGATTACCAGTAACAGTAATATCTTTAACGATGTATACCTGATGTTGTTGAAGATATACGGCTCCGCCAATTAACCCGACAACTACGATTACTATCAGTAAGGTAGTGAATCGCACACCGATCTTTACCCGACTCCAGATTGGCCCTGTAACGCTATGTAGTCGCTCTTGCTGCTGCTGGCGGCTCCGCTGCTTGCGCACATCTTGACCGAAAGCAATGTGTTTGGGTGCGCTCTCTTTGCGTGGCCGCAGTCGCCCCCAGAGTTTGGAGAGTTTTGATTGATTAGCCTGTTTGAGCCGCTCTACGGCAGCCGGCACCTTGGATGGCACAGGCTTTTTCACAGTGCGTGGACGTGGTTTGCGTTTGAATGGCCAAAATCTCATGGACTATTGTAGCGGTACCGGGCATTAGGCACTAGGAGTTAGCGCTACGTAGGTAAACAAAAACCCCGGTTGCCCGGGGTTTCAAAATTGCTTGGTTAGTTTAGCTTAAGCCCAATTCGCGTCTCAGCTTCTTCGCTTCAGCTTCGCCTTGAGTAGTAGTCAGATATTTCAACATAGTGTTGCGCTGTCCGACTAATTGAATCAATCCACGACGAGAATGAGTATCACCACGGTGATTCTTCAAATGCTCAGCAAGATTATTGATTCTGGCAGTCAGAATTGCGATTTGAACCTTTGGCGAACCAGTGTCCTTTTCGTTCTGACGGTACTTTTCGATTAATTCGTTTTTATTAACTTTAGTCTTCTTGGCCATTTATTTATATTGAAACACTAAATATTATAGCTTATAGGATAGATATATTCAAGAATGATATCGTGGAAACTTAGTGCTTTCTGCATGTCTGAGACCATAATTCTAATCCCCCTCTTCCAGATATACACTCTATAGGTCACTTTTGTCGTCTTTTCGCGATTTATTTCCTACAAAAGCTTGCAGTAGGTTGGTGATCAATCGCATTGGTGACAGGATGTTTTCCTCGAAATTCTCCACAATATCTGTGAATGTCTGCAGTATTTTGCGTACTTGCTGATAGTCTTCTAACACCATATCGCTAGCAGTACTGACATTTTGCACAGCGCGGCGTAAATCCTGAACTGTATCGGCTAATTTCCCGATTAGACGGGCAATTTCATAGGATATAACGACTAAGCTACTGCTTACGGCAAGGGCTAATAGAAGTTTTACGATGTCATCAACGCTCATGGGCAGTGTATTTAAGAGCTGCTAGCCTATCCGGCGGGCAGATGGCTTAGTATATATTGTGGAAGTTTAAACTACAACAATTCAATCTCCACATTCCTACTCTAACCTTGTAATATGTAGCTAATAGATTTTGTCCTATGAACACACTTGCCCTTACTCTCGTAATTGTCATCTGGTTTCCTATCGCCGTGGTAACTATTTATAATCTCTTCTGGGACGTGCGATTTTGGCAGATGCAAGATTATAGATTCAATCGAATGCTACAGCATTTGCGTTGGGATTTCGCGATATCGCACCGCAAGCCAATCTACACTATCCTCAAATTAATCGTATTTGTACTGGCGGTCACGTTCACAGTGTTTCCAGGTGCGCTAGCACCAATGGTAGGCGTACTTCTCGGTTTTGCCGTGTGGGTAAGTGAAGTCATGGATATCGGCAGCCAAATTCTCCGACATCGGTTCCCATATTTACAGCTTTCTGTCCGTAATACATTAATATTAGTCACAGGAATAATTGGTTTAGGGCTACTGCCTGTATTGTTAAGTTTATACTTGCTCGCTTCCAATCCTCCCGAGCTGAGCATCGCCGGAGCTAATTTATTGCCCATAGTCACTAGCGGTGGCATCGAAATAATTCCTCTGACATATATTTTCCTGGTATTCTCCACTCTCTTGGGGATCGTTTACGACCTTGGCTCTCCCATCATCTCTATGCTTCTCGTATTGGTAACTTCGCCATTAGCCTGGCTGGAGAAGATATTCTATGTGGCTGTAGCCAAACTATTCCTAGCGCGACATCGCAGTCTCATCGTAATTGCCGTAGCTGGCAGTTATAGCAAAACCACAACCAAACAAATTTTAGAATTCGTCCTCAAGGAACAATACCAAGTGGCAACTAGTCAGCTCACGCAAACTTCATTATCGAAATTGGCCTTGGATATCATCACTAATCTCCGCCCTCGTACGCAGGTATTGCTAGCAGAAATAAATGCTTACCGTCCGGGTGAAGCAGCCGCCATGACTAAATTGCTGCAGCCGCAGATCGTATTGTTAACCGGGATTGATGAGAGTCACGCAGTATTATTTGGCAGCATGGAAAATGCACTGAAGTCTACAGGTGAAATTGTGAAGCAATTGAAACCACGCAGCACCGTCATCTACAATGGCAACGACCAGCTACTAAACTCGATCGCTGGCAAATATGACAACAAAGAAGTCTTCTACTTCACTACTCATGATCCGCACTCAGACTTAACTGACAATCAGCTAGAAGTTGACGACTATCATGCTCAGGACGTGAAAGTTGCCAAGCAGCGACTGACATTTACATTATTGAATCAGACTAGAGAAATTAAAATCCAAGCCCCGGCAGAAGCTAAGGCAATATTAAATAGTCTGCTAGGTGCAGCCGCAACTGCCGCCGAAGCTGGCATCAGTCTGGACCGCATTGCTGCAGGTTTAGCTAACTTACCAGACAATATAACTAAACCTGAACTTATCGCTGGTGATAACGGCACTCTCTTGATCAACGATGAGCGTCCACTCACACGCAAAGGCCTGGAGAATTTGCTCAGCTATCTTCAAGATACAGCTGCACCACAAAAGATTGTGGTGACTACAGGCATTACAGAATTAGGGAAATACAAACACGATGTTTATGCCGACATGGCAGATGCGATCCAGTCCACGACTAATGTGGTCATCTCCTATGATAAGCATCTGATTGAAAGCCTTCAACACAACAATAGTAATCTTCAGACCAACTTCGTCGATAACATCGACGAGCTAATTTATGCGGTACGTATGCATGCTACCGAAGGCGCTGTGATTCTCCTCGCGGGAAATCTCGAGCCCGGAATTGTGGCTGCATTGCGTGATGAATAAAGGAGTTTTGAAAAATTAGCTAACTTTCGCTATACTAGGGCATGTATGTAAAAGATAACAAAGCATACGCTACCCTCACCGATGTCAAAAACAAGACTGGAGACGTGTTCGCCCTCGCGGATGAGTACGGTGAAGTCACCATTACTTCCTATAACAAATCCAAGTACGCTATCGCACGGCTAGCAATAGCTAACATCGAAACCGAGCCTTCAGACTTAGTAGCTGAACCTGAAGTCACCTCTACCCTGCCCGCTGCAGCCGAACCTGAATTGATCGTAGAGGCAGTTGAGTTGATCCCCGAGCCAGTGCCAGAATTACCAGCAGCTGAGCCCCTACCAGAAATCGAACCCGTAGCTGAGACGCAACCTGAGCCAGAATTACCACCTATCGAAATCGTTACCTCCAACGGCCAAACCGAAAGAGTTGTTTCCAACAATAGCGACATCATCGGCATATTTGCCGGCGTGGGCGTCGATAGCCTTTGGGATCGCGATAACAAGCAGGAACGTGCCTGGACAGACAACACCCACAAACTTTTGTAATTGTTAAATTCTAATCATGCAAGAATTGCTTATTGATTCGACAGTAATCGTAGAATATCTAAAAAATGGCAGTGGCATCCTTACCAAGATCATGGACAGCTACAAGCTAGACATCTCACTGGTAACATACACTGAGCTGCTCGGCTCCAAACGCTCTGCCAATGTAAATGTAAACCGCCAGATTCGCGATTTCATTTCCGAGCACTTCGAGCTAAAACCTATTAATACCGAGATTGCCGCCCGTGCTGGAGATCTGCTGCGTGACTTGGATGTCACCTTAGCTCATGCCTACATCGCCGCTACCGCTATTGAATATGACCTGCCCCTGTTGACCTATGACATTAAGACTTTTGATCAAGTCCCTGAGCTAAAGCTGGTTGACGTTTGATTTCTATTAACCAAACTGGTAATTTATAACTTACTTACAGTCATTAATTTTTATTAACTACTCTTATGACAGATACAGCTACTGTCGACAGTCAGGCAAAAACCAACGCTATGTTAGCTTGGATCTTTGCACCATTTACCAGCTACGCCTGGAAAGATAATACCGACGAATTCGTCAAAGCCCATGCCCGCTCTTCTCTTTACTTGGGAGTAGCTAACATTATCTCTACGATCGTCCTGTTAGTATTGCAAATCTGCTTCGGAACTATTTTAGGAGCACTGTTTTACAGCAACGGTGCCTTGTTCGGATTCGCTAGCTTATTAGGTTGCGGCTGGAGTCTGTTGGGGTTGGCTAACGGCGCATTCGTAATTGTGCCTAGAATCGTTGGTGCCATCAAGGCTAACAACGGTGAGCAATGGGAAGTGCCATATGTAAATGAATTTATGGCCAAATTCATCAAGCTCTAAGCTTTAGATTGATTTATGACAGCCCCGCGAAACGCGGGGCTGTTTGTTAGGATTCTCGCTAGCATATACGCTAAAATTGGCGGTCTAGTCTTAATTACATGCGTACTCTCCGCCGTAAGCTTCTACTGTTGGTCTTGTTTCTGCTCATGCTGTGCGCATGGCTATACTTTGGTGCGGTTTTGCTGAGCACTACAGGAGGGATCGAAGAGCTATTTACGCCGTTACCTACTATCCCCAACTACACGCAAGGCTTGGATTTCACTAAGCCAGTGCCGCAACCACTAAGTCAGCCGTCGCCAACGATTAAACTCAAACAGACAGCCTGGATTCCCGACTGGGACATGACTGATGGATTGAAGGCGCTTGCCCAAGCAGCCAGTACTTTTGATAGCGTATCGCCAGTCTGGTACTACGTGAATGACAAAGGACTGATTGACAGTAAACAAAATAAGCTGGCAGAAACATTGGCGATTACTACTCCCAGCCACATTAAGCTTATTCCTTCAATTGCCGATTTCAGTGCTGACCACATGCATATTATTCTCGGCGACAGCCAAAAACTGCAGGCACATGTTGACTACTTGATTAGCGAGGTGGAGAAGTACAATTACGACGGGCTGGATCTTGATTATGAATCCATTTACTTGGACGACCAATCAGCGTACTTATCTTTAGTACGAAAGCTTTACGAGTATCTGGACGGCAAAGGCAAGAAGCTAACAGTGGCAGTAATGCCGCAGTGGAGTCATCGCGAAATTTACGCTACTCTCCTCCAAACTCGCGCTGTTCAAGACTGGACGGAAATGATCCCGATTGTGCACGAGTTGCGCATCATGGCTTACAATTACACCGACTATACATCTACATTCTCGGGACCAATTGCGCCATTGGACTGGGCGGAAGCCGTGCTCCGGGAAGCTAGAGCTGACGTGAAATTAGACAAAGTCGTGCTTGGTGTCAGCTTGTACGGCTACGATGGCTGGTCAAATAACTTAGTACAACCAAGTCCTTACTTAGGCCAGTTGGCAAATCCTCCCTCCGGCAAAGGCCAAGCAGATGCTGTGACTTACCAGGATGTACTGAAGAGCAAGGCGACTGCAGTCTCCGATGCCTTGGAGCCAATCTCAGGAGAAAAAGTTCTGCAGTACAAACTTAAAGATAAGCAGTACCTGGTCTACTACCAAGATGGTGAGAGCGTGGCCTTACGCAAGCAGCTAGCCAATAGCTTTAATATCGGGGGATTAGCCTTTTGGAGAATGGGTGGCGAAGATGTAAACGCCTACTTATAAACGCTAAAAACATGTTACCATCAACCATGAAATTCGACATTATCACTATCTTTCCAGACTTTTTTACTTCCGTATTCGCGGAAAGTATCATTGCCCGGGCAGTGACTGATCACAAAATCACAATTAATATCCATAACCTGCGCAAGTGGACCACAGACAAGCGTGGCACCGTGGATGATCGTCCATTCGCCGGCAATCCTGGGATGCTAATGATGGTGGAGCCAATTTATAAAGCCTTAAAAGAACTTGGTGTCTACCCCACTCGCCCTGCCGATACCAAAGTTTTACTGACCAGCGCTCGTGGATCTAAGTGGAATCAGCAGACAGCCAAACAATTCTCTGCAGAAATTAAGCGTGTAGTAATTATTTGTGGCCACTACGAAGGTGTCGATCAACGCGTAGTCGAGCATTTGATCGATGGAGAAGTTTCGATCGGCGATTATGTACTTACAGGTGGAGAGTTAGCAGCAGCGGTAATGGTCGATAGCGTGACCCGTTTAATTCCAGGGGTCTTAGGGAATCCTAATTCTCTAGAACAGGAATCACATAATTCTCCAGATAATATCG
>CAYXSB010000014.1:0-14422 GCA_964466865.1 uncultured Candidatus Saccharibacteria bacterium | reverse complement strand
GCTATATTTAAAATTCTAATTAACTTGATCCGTAGTCCTGTGTGCGCGTTTATTTCCGTGAAAGGCGTAGTAGTCGAGGATGGCAAAGTCTGGCTGCGTCTGAACGAACGCCAGGAATGGGAATTGCCTGGTGGCCGTATGGAGCCAAACGAGCAGCCGGCACAGACTGTAGTCCGCGAAGTCAAAGAAGAACTAGGTTTCGATGTGGAAACCGGGAAACTATTGGGAGTGTATCTCGGTAAAGGTGGATGGAATAGAGTATTTATCATTGCTTACGAAGCCAAACTACTGGCCAAGACTGGAGAGTTTGAAATTCAAGGAGAATTAGGTGCAGCTAGCTTTCAAGCTTTCGCTCCTCAGCAACTACCACCGAACTTACCGGAGTTTTACCGGCAGGCGATCCTAACCGCCACCCAGCTTCAATAAGCGAGTTCCAATGCTATAATCGCGATATCTAGCACATAATGGAGGTCTCCATGAGCGGTCTTGAAGTTCGCGTCAAAGAATCAACTGGTGCAGTTTGTGTTGGACCAGACGGTAACATAGAGCGCAGTGACATTGAGCTGGATCTGCCTATGGCAAGCTTGTGGGGTATGACGCCACCACACCTCAAGGTGTTGGTTCTGCGTTCACCACAGGCAATCATGTTTCAATGGTCGCTTGGTGTGTATGGCGAGCCAAACCACATTCTGGGATCAGTTCCGCGCACGCCACTGACGACCTTATGGGAACAGAAGGGCGAAGAACAGGCATGGTCATTCATCCTGCTCGAACATCTGCGCGTGATGATTGCCACCGAAATGCGGAAGAATAGCATTCCTATCCCCAGCATATGGGAAATGCCACCGCAGAAAACGCTAACAATCACCATAGTCTAGATAGCCAGGGGCGGCGCACAGCGCCGCCCCTGAATCACCTCTATTCTCCACACGAGTTGCCAACTTCATCATCGAAGGTCTAAGATGGGACGTTTAGTGATACGCAATGCCACCTAACAGCAAACCGAAGCCCAAGAAGCCCGTAGACGTGTTTGCTCGACCTTCCCATTATCTCTTCGCTCCCAAGTTCGGAGAAATGGAGAATCCCGTTTACGCCAGCACCGCCAGTAGTATTAGCGAAACCAAATCGGCGTTAAGAATCATGGGTAATAGCGAAGAGACTATGCGTGACCCGTCTACCTGGAAAGAACCGGAAACTCAATATTCGGAGATTGCCAAAATTCTAGGATTCTACTTCTTTCAATACCGCGACTTTCCCGCTATCGAATATTTACTAGAAATATTTCTGGACAAAGGCAATTTACCAAAACAAGATTACTTCCGTGAATATTTGCCTGACACGCCGCTGCCCGACAGATTGAAGCTAATTCGCTTGCTGGAAAATGTATTTCGCAATGTCATGGGTGCGTATCGAGGATCACTGCTGCATTTTCTGGACGTGATTGCGCCCATTATGATTGACGAACCTACACTCAATCCTAAAGGCTTATTGCAGCACGTGCCCAGCTATAGTAAACATCAGCGCGAGATTCTGGCACATTGGTTCAAGGCCGAACATATCAGCGACTTTGAAGGCCTACATTTCCCCGACGGCATGATCGACAAGCTCACACCATACCAGATGGCATTCATTGGAGAATTACTCAGCAATGGCAAATTGGGAGAATACGAGCGAGACTTATTAGTAGGACTACCGGAGAATCCAAGCGAAGGACTAACCCAAGTTATGGCGCTACAAATATTTCACGTATGGCTAATGTATATGCTCACTACCGAATTCCCGGAGGGAATTCTCATCAATGCCAACAATTCCAGCAAGATATTTTATTCTGACAAAATCATTCTCGACGGCATCCAACTGATCCACAATTGGTTTCAAATTTGCCAATATGGTAAGCCGCGCGTCATACGCGAAAAAGCTCATAAAGAAGTAGACATCTATCTGAAACTCAAATGGAAGTTCAAAGATATGGAGGCGCAATGCGCCGCTTCCGAACCGCTTCCGCCAGCCCAACCACCGATTGACGCGCTTAGTCCAAATTGGGTGGATCCTGATAGCACGGATGCTCAGGAAGACATGGAAGTCCATTGTATGTTCCGCTGTCGGCTAGACAAGATCGTGGGTAAACACGGATTCGATCGTAAGACTGGAGATATCGAAGATGATGACAGCATCGGTGGAGAATTAGAAGACTTACTAACGCTAATTGCCATTGAACTCTACAACTGGAACGGGGCTGCCACCAAACCTAAAGGTAAAATGGTATATGTGGAAATTTATGCCAACGAAATTCCGGAGCTAACTTCCAGACTATTTCATATGGGCTTAGAACTAGATCCTTCCGGCACAGGATTTAAGGGAATTGAACGCTCAATCCCCGCGGATCAAGTACCAGAGCGCATGCGACTACTTACGTTATTCGTGCGTGAACGCGTGGCACACAAAGAAAGCTTAGGACAAGCCATCAAGCGTCAGAAAGTCTCCGTATGGTCATCGCCGAAATCGTTGTTGGACAAGAAGCCTCCCAAAGCACCAGTGAAGAAAACCAGAGCCGAGAAAGCGGCAGAAAAGGCTGAAGCCGAAACAAACCCACCTTTGCCAAATTACACGCAAGAAACCTACTTATATTAAGATTCTAGATTCAGGTCTAGATCTTCGGCTTCCACAGTGAGACCAGCGTCTCTAAGCACTTCCACAATATTTCTTTGTACTTGCAAGCCGGTCATTGCTACATCCGCCTCTGCCAAGCATCCTTCAATAATGGATTTAACCAAGTCCATGTCTGCCTGTACGTGTCTGGGATCGTAATCCACATACAGTGAACCATTAGGAAAACCACCTTGAATACCTACACTTTCTCCGAAATAAATTTGTATTTGCGGTATATCTTCAATAGTTCCCACCTGAATCACGCCCCTCTGTGTAGTTATATCCTCTAAATCCAAATCCGCTACTTTCTCTAAATGCGCTGCTTTTGCCATGCTCTATTATTAATAAGTAAACTTATCTTTGCCAAGAAACGTCAATTCATTGTAAAATGGCCACGTAAGCGAGGGTAGTTCTCAGCCAGAGGCTGATTCACCGTAGCCTAGGCGCAGGTGAAAGTTGGTCAGACCCATGCTTATAATTGTAAAGTTGCGTCAATACCCCGCGAGGGTAGTTCAGTTGGTAGAACGCTTCCTTGCCAAGGAAGAGGTCGCGAGTTCGAGTCTCGTTCCTCGCTTATTAAGCTTCAATAGAAATATCCCAGTCCATGCCATTAAACCCTAGCTGCTGCATGCCCAATTGCTCCGCAGTTAACCGACGGTTACGTTTACTCGACATATGTCCAGAGATCACTTCTTCATCAACCACGCATACTGATTTCACACCCAAGTGGTTTACAATTTCTATGCCGTAATCATAGCCGGGAGTTCGCCAAACCCACTGGAACAAGGGCTTGCCAAAGACCTCAGCTAAAACATTCTCCAAATTCATCTCGTTATCAGCATAAGTAAGCAAATCCGGTACATCCAGTAGTTCGATAATCTCGTCTATACCGGCATACTGATGCTGAGACACCAGCTCTATAAGCATTTCCGGAGTAAATATATCGGCAAATGTAAACAAATGTTCATGCAGATTTAGATCGGAGTTCTTAACTAACAAATCACCATCCACAACTCGAAAGGTAATCAGGCGATAGCCACCGATAAACGTAAAGAATGAACCAGTAAAAGCATTGTAACGAATAGGGTAGCGCATGCCACTTTCAAAGTAGATTGGTTCAGCAGGATTGGTGACATAGTCAATGAAGTAGTCAGGAGCGATAATGCGATATTCAGAGGGGACATCCGTAGACAGAATTGCTTCCGCCAGGGATTGATCATCAAAGTCTTCCAATTCTAGGTCTGGTTGGCTTACCAGCATATGCAAAGGTTATAGATGTACGATCAACCACAAGATATAGTAGTTAGATGCTACCTGTCAATACTACAGGTAGTGGCCGTGGAACTCTGCAATACAAACCGAATCTGGTGAAACGAGAATTCTCCTGCCATTAAGAATAACCACCTGCTGATGCATCTACCTCGAAATATGCCTGAGGAGCAGAGAGATTACTCACTCTGGATGAAAACGAAAAATTTATGAGAAATTTATTTTGAAGTAATGGGCGATGCAGGACTCGAACCTACAACCGATGCAGTGTAAATGCATTGCTCTACCAATTGAGCTAATCGCCCTAAACTAAACTACGGCCTCTACTACCAGTACGTTAACATTTTCCGCTGAGCTTCAGCCAGAGGCTGATCCGCCTTTGGCGGAAATCGCCCACAACAAGTGAAAGTGTAAGAGTTAGCGTAAGAATTCTATGCTCACACTCACGCTTCCACTAACACTTCATGTGCCGAGGGACAGGCTTGAACTGTCGACACCGCGCTCTTCAGGCGCGTGCTCTACCAACTGAGCTACCTCGGCAAGCGTTGAATTATATCAGATTACTCGAAAAGCTGATAAGCTTATCTATGGCTTACTTTCTGTATATTCTATTGTGTGCCGACAACTCGCTGTACACCGGCACCACAAACGACATCATCAAGCGCTTGCAAACTCATGCTAGTGGCAAAGGTTCCAAGTATGTACGCAGCCATTTGCCGGTGAAATTGATCTATCAGGAAGAATTCCTAGACAAGATATCTGCGTTATCCCGAGAATGGGAAATCAAAAGCTGGAGCCGGGAGCAGAAAATTAAACTACTAAATTTAGCAGTGCCTGTGTCATAATTGCTTATGAAATTCTCCACCAAAGTAATTATCGCAATTGTTGCAGCAGTGATCATGGGTTACATTTTTCCGGCATACCTCCTGCCGGACTTTTTTGGCCGTAGCTGGTTAGCAATTATTCCCTGGGGAGTTGTGGGAATAGCGGCTTGTTGGTTAGCACAGACTCGTAAGCAAAGTATCATTCTGGGAATTATTTATATGGCAGTCCTGACGGTAGGATTTATTTTCTCATTCATTCATATCGGGAGTAGCGTAGGTGGAGTAATTCTGTTCTTCATTGCCGACATCATCGGCAGCCTAGTCACAGGTACCATCATGGGCTGGTTGACCTTCCGAGTTCGCATGCTGCTTAAGCGCTAGCTGGCTACATACTCAATATATAGGTATGCTAAAATCCGCTATCTCATAGTCGAGGAGGTCGTAATGACTGACCAAGTATTGTTGACACCATCCGAGCAGTACATGCTCACCCGCCTGGAGAAACTTATGCCTGATCCAGATCCAAGCATCCTGGAGCCAGATACCTTTCTCAACGTTGATCTGGTGCTGAAGCTGGGAGTAATGCGACTGGAGCAACTATTGGAGCCAGCGCTAAAAGGCGGGCAAGCGAGCGCTCGCGTGGTCCTGTCCACTGTTGCCGTCATGTCGCCGCAAACCTGCCGTCATCTGCATGAGTACTATGACCCATCAGATGCGAGCGTGCGTTGTCGTGATTGCGAAGCCCACCTGGCTTACAAGGAAGAGCGACAGCACCCAGGCCACGGCAGAACCGGAGCAGTGGTGATTCACGAGGATGGTCTAGCTGGAGCAGCAGGCATCATCATGGTGAATCCAGATACCGGCGAAAAGATAATCTGAGACAAAGTCCCTGGCAGTTGCCAGGGACTTATCGTTTCTGTAGTAAATCAGAAACTGTTTGTGCAAACAGCTGAGAAACCTTTATAGCAAATGTTGTTTCGTCGTTGTCAAGAGCTCTGAACTTAGACAGTACATCTTATAGCGTGATATAATAGGTATGTAACGATTTTTGACAATCAAGGAGAATATCCAATGAAACGCGTCCTCGCAGCCCTCGTGGCAATTGCTGTCGTTTTTGCTGTTGTACCTGCTGCCTCGGCACAGGCCCAAGCCACTCCATCGTACTCTTCCCACGCAATTGAGCCGGAAGGCTCAGCGATAGCCGTCATTTATGGCGGGACCGAGGTGAAGATGATCTTTGGCGAGCAACACGATCAACTGGTAACGCTATTCAAGGCCCCCGCTGGTTGCTCCCTGCGTAGCCTCTCGTGGACCGTGGAAGCTAAGATCGTGCTGGCAATGAGCTGCTCGACTGAGTCGAAATGGGCCACGGGCTTATTCGCCCTCACCATGAACTGGAACTGGTCGAAGTCGATCACGTCCGCTAAGCTCATTTTCAGCCTGAAAGACCAGCGCCCAATCGACTTTGGAGCATTGAGTCCTGATGGACAGTACCTCGCGTATAGCGACTGCTTTACCGCAGACTCGTGTCAGTACGGCGTGAGGTCAACGGACGGACAATACGCAGATGAGTTCAATGAGCACCAGACTGACAAGGCGTACCCGCTTACTTGGTCACCAGACAGCAAAATGCTGGCGATGATTGTTAGCAAGGGTGACAAACACCAAATCATGGCCTGGTTGCCTAAAGAGAACGACGCGATATATGGTATAACGCCGCTCGTTACCAACAGCGCGAGTAGCATCAGTTTTATCGATGCCCAAACTCTCGTAGCTTCCTCACTAGGTGGCGTATCGAACGTCGATGTACAGTCAGGACAGTCCTACAGCGTCCACTTTTACGCTCAGGACATTGTCACCAAGGGTCGACAGGCGGTGTACTTCGACGTTCAGAATCAATTGATGGTCGTCGGCGATATCATCGCTGGTACTCCGTTCACTTGCCTGGCTCAGTGCAAATAGTCTCCATCTCTCGTTACACGACGGCTCTCTTAATTGAGAGCCGTTTGCATGCAGTAAGGGATTTTCTTTTCTCAGGTTGCTTTCCCCGCGCCCGCAGCTTATGATTTAAGCAGCCCATGACCAAGTTCACACTGTCCAAACCACAACGCCTATTATTCGGATTAACAATTATCCTGTTTGCCCTCGCAACTATATGGATGCTGTATTTTATCGCCAGCGATATTTCACGGACTCTCAATCAAGCTATTACAGTTACTTACGCCACGGTTTCTCCCCAAGATGATAACGGCCCTCAGCCTGCGACTTTAACTTATGATGAGTTAATTACGCAGCCTAGTGGCAGCTCTGTGCTCGCCTGGAACAACCATAGACTGTACCTATTTGGACCTGCCCAAGTAATAATCAACCCTGACAAAGTCGACTTGCGCGGTGGGTACGCTTACATCGAGATTAACGGTACTATCACCGTAACGCTCAACGGTCAGGAATTATCCTTGTCCAGCGTTAGCGGACTATACGATACTACTACTGCTGGATTCACCATTTTCAGCGGTGACCAAAAGCTCAGTGGCGGAGAAACAGCCACAATCAATGACACCATTCTTTACGACGGGCAAAAATTTACCACCGCCAGTTTTGATAGACATCAACTACAAAGTGACAAGTGGAAACAGATCATCAGTTTAATTAGCGCCAAGTCCAATTTGCCATTATCACTATCTGATCTAAATCCTCCCACTATCTCCGGCATAGCTCCCGCAACCAATACTTCTACAGCAGAATCCAACCTCACGATTTCCGGAGTTACAGAACCCAATGCTGTCGTACATATCAATCGCGCCGCAGTTACTGTCGACGCTAATGGAAAGTTTACTGATAGCGTTGCTTTGTCCACCGGCAACAACAGTGTCCTGATTACTGCTGTGGATGCCGCTGGAAATGAAACTGATCTGAATCTAGCCTACGTGCGAACTTCCGCCACCACTGCCACTACCAATTGCACCCAGTCAGCATTCGCCGCCCAGCTAGTGTGCCTGATCAATCTGTATCGTGACCAAACCCATTTGCCAGCGCTGACGTTAAGCGACAAGCTCACCAACGCTGCTCAAGTTCATAGCGACTGGATGCAAGCTCAGCAGCAGCTGAACCATATTGAAGATAACGGCAGCACGCCGTTCAACCGATGTAATTCCGCAGGCACAACTTGTAATAGTGAGAGCATCGCTCAGAATGCTCAGCCATTTGCCCAAACCATTTTGGACTACTGGAAAAGCCAGACCATAGACAATGCAAATTTACTGGGGAATTACGCTGAAGTAGGAGCCGCGATTAGTGGTGAATATGTCACCGCAGACTTTCATTGAGTCAGGATCAAGCCGAACCGTTGTTTATCTAGCAATACTTTTTCCACCAGTTTGAATCCACAAGCGCTGAGTTTTTCTACTAAGACTTGCTCCACATTTACTTTCTCAAATCGAATGTAGATATCTTTCTGCCAGTCAAATTCTTGCCAGGCCTGTACTTCATGATCACCTAGTATCACTTCCAGCGCCAGCGCCCCACCCGGGACTAATTTAGTCTTCAATTCTGCCAAGTAAGTAGTCTCAGCCTCAACCGGCACCGTCGACCACATCGAGCACCAGATACCAGCTAGTGTTTGCGGTTTAAACTTATTCTCCAGAATCTCAACTTTACGCGTGACTTCACAGTCTTTGCACATTTGCTTGGCTTTCTTGATCAATGCTGCCGATCCATCAGTAGCGTAAACTTTAAAACCTAGCTGACTTAAGAATCTGGCATCTAAGCCAATCCCGCAGCCAATGTCCCACACTTTAGCTGGCGAGCGCTTAGAAGTGTGTGCGGCTAAAGACAATGAAGCAAATTGCGCTAGTAGTGTTTCGCGTTGAGTATTAAACAGGCTTTTTTGCTTCGCGGCAAACACATCCGCTAGCTGATCTTGCGTTTGCGACATCCGTTTTTGCACAAATTCCGGGTCCAGATTCTGCACATCCAATTTACGCTGGCGCTCCGCCTTCAACTGCTGCAGTTTCCACATAAAGATCTTGCCCTTGTTGATTTCTTTAAAATAACCCAAGGCAAACGCTGCCGCTTGCTCCAGCATCAGTCGGTTTTCGCGTTTGGCTAGACCCATGTAGATCGCCTTGTGACTGATATCGCCAAGATCATTTGCTAGTCGATACGCGTAGTCTTGAAACTCGTGATGCACATAGCGAGCGGTTCTTTCCCGCTGCGCTAAGAACTCCGGGGAGGTGAGAATGTCTTTTACTGATTTGGGTTTATACGCGGACTTCATACCTCAGTCTAGTTTGTGGATGGGTGTTTTGTAAACGTATTGTGTGAGTGTCTACAGATTCCATTCAGATGTGAAAACAATAAGTAACATTTCTGATATGATAATCCAGTTAAACTACATTCATCGCATTCGAGTATCCAATCACAGCTGAATATCCTCCGGCTAACGAGCTAGAAGTCACTGGCTTACACCAGCAGCCAGAGCTGTGGCGTACGTACGATGCTGAGACTGTAGGCCGAGATGTAATCGAAGTCACTGATACATATACGGGTGTGCATATGCTCACTCGACGCCCCACTAGTCCTTACGACACTACATCCTTCAGCGCCTGGGCAGCTACACGTCATTCACGCTCACCAGAACCAAGCTTACAGATTATGCGCGAGGTGTTAAAGCAAGGTGTGGATGCAGACGGCAAAATGAAGACGCTACTGCGTATAGGGCATACAGCGCCAGCCAACATGTCTAGATTGCAGGCATATTTCGATAATATTCCTATCCATTTAGCTCACGTGTTGTTTCATATGAGCTTATTACATGGCGGTCAGGAAAAATCTACACGTTTTCAGGAAGGATTCTCAGACAAAGTGCTCAATAGTTTGCGCCCTTATTTCCCGGAAACTATCGATCCTGGCGTGATGGAAGAAATTGAAATGCAGTATCAACAGTTGGGCGAGTACGCTTTGCAATCTTACTCAGAATTAAAAGACATTTTGATTGAGTTTTTCCGAATTTATTACAACGTAGATGCGGAGAATACGAAACAGATGGGCACCTTGATTTCGCGAGCTTTGGATTGCGCGCGTGTGTTCCTATTACAGGGACAAGTAACCGGGGCTTCCGTGGAAGCTTCAGCTGATGAATTTTCTCGCATCATTGCCCACCTAAAAGCTTATCCAGGCGAGTACTACAAGCGCATTGCTGAACAATTAGAGAGACTGTTTGCGCCTCCGCCGGAGGTCATAGAGAACTTAGGATACACCGGGGAAGCTGCAGGTTTAATTCGCCATACTGAGGCTTTCCGCTTGAACATAGACAACGCCGAAGCTCTGATCGCATATTTACGGGATAGTACTGATTTATTAGAAAAAGTACCGCGTATTACTGAGTTTGCCGGTCCGCGACCGCAAAATGTGGTGCTACTGGACGAAAGCTATCATGAGATTGAACGCCTGATGGCCCAATACATTCTGCTTACTTATCCCAGCATGGATCCGGCCAAGTTATTAGAGTGGATTGCTGCTCAAAGTGACGCAGTTCTAGAGGAAATGGGAAACATCCTGTGGAATGGTATCGATGAGCATAACCACTTGTCCGCAATGGCTGGCACCACTCGTACTACCACCATATTCAATGGCACACTCACAGTTTCCCGAGACCTCACACGCCACCGCGATGGCTCTCGCTATGAACCGATGCCCGGTATGCACGGCATGCCTATGACCTATACCATGGCCATGGAAGTAATTAATCGTGGCTATGTACCACCTATTCATGTGACAGAATTGCAAGTTACAGAAGCACAGGATTTTATCGCCGACCATATGACGGAGTATTACACCAGACTGTCGGAATTCTTGGAGAAAATATATGGCACCTTTGGTGATACCATCGATTATGGATTTATATCCAACGTATTGCCTTTAGGACACAGTCTGCCAATCTGGATACACATGCATCCCAGACAGGCATCCTACTTGCCAGCACGCAGAGTATTACCAGGAGGAGATAACTCTTACCGTGTACTTGCCTATGAAGCAAACCAGTTGCTGGCAGATACTCACCCGTCCATGCGAGCCACCAGATTCTCCGCCGATCAAAAACCTGATCTCACAGATAGGGCAGAGTTCCTCGATCGCACTTAGTAGTTCATATGCATCTTGCTAGGCTCCACTGTCTTAGATCCGAAGTATTTACTATTCAATCCCTTTGACCCGTAAGGGCGATCACTGGGCTCAGTCAACGTCTCAAATACTACTTGTCCAATTTTCATTCCCGGGCGCAAAATAATCGGCATGGTCGCTACGTTAAACAGCTCCAAAGTAATGTGCAAACAATTCCCGGGATCAATGAACCCGGCAGTGGCATGAATTACTAAGCCTAGTCGACCCAGTGAACTCTTGCCGTTAAGCACGCATACATATTTCAACGATACTCCAACTTCTTCAGCAGTTACTGCCAATGCAAATTGTCCAGGATGGAGAATAAATGGGTTTTTGGCAGTAGCGTGTACTTTGCGCATTAAGTCCGCGACATTTTGCTCCGGGTCTATAACTATACCCTTAGTGTCATCAAATAACAGAAAGTCATTGCCTAAAGTCACATCGTAACTACACGGCTGCAATCTTTCGGGATTGAACGGCGTGATTTTGATCTCGCCAGTTTTTAATTCTTTTTTTATTGTGTGATCAGAAAGTACCATTTGGATTTATTTAATTGCTTTCTCAACTTACCAGAAAATAATTTGCATGTACAATCTTGACACCACAACCAGTAGGCATTAGTCTATGTATATACCACAACAAGTTGTATAAATTCTTTTGTACGACTTAGCCAAACTGATTTAGGGGCAAGTCAAACTGGCATAATCTTGACTGCGAATTAACCCGCAGAAGTATTATCAACGCTTTCCCCTAATAAAGTCTGGAGTGTATTGCCTAGCCTTGTGCACTGCCCAACGTGTACTTACTGTTGACTAGATTTTATCCGCCGATTCACTGACGGATACACACGATTACCCACCACGCTAGGATAGATTTTAGTTAATTAAAGTACATTACTTAGATGTTGTGTCCCTTTTGCAAAAGCCAAAACACGCGTGTCGTCGACAAGCGTGACAATAAAGAAACCGCCGTTACCCGTCGTCGTCGCGAATGCGAAGACTGCAGCAAACGTTTTACTACTTATGAGAGAGTGGAAGCTATCAACTTATACGTAGTCAAACGCAGTGGCAAGATTGAAGAATTTGATAGAGAAAAATTAAAACGCGGAATTATGAAAGCTGTAAAAAAACGCAACATTCCCGAACAAAAGATTGAGGAATTGATCCAAGGAATTGAGCAGCAGTTGTTAACCCACGAGTCTACAGAAATTGACAGCACTGAAGTCGGCAAGATGGTGCTCACCGGATTGCGGGAAATGGACAAAGTCGGATATTTGCTGTTTGCATCCGTATACAAGGATTTTCAGACGATTGAGGACTTTCACAAAGCTATTAAAGAGCTCGGCGATGATTGACAAAATGCAGCAACAAATCTGGTGTATCAGCGCCGACAAGCTTTTTACCAAAGGCAAATGGCAGGGAGTGAGAGCAGAGGAGCCGGAGTATTACATCGATCTTTTAAATAACCACGGAGAATTCAAAACCCGTGGCCCACTAGAAACAGATCCTAGTTATAAGCAAATTATCGGACAAGTGCTGTTGCAAGTTGGAGATAAGTTTCTGTTGCATCAAATCACGACTGCTGGCAGCGAATCACGTTTGCACAACATGTGGCCTTTAGTTGTAGGAGGACACATGGAACCGATCGACCAAGTGGAAGGACAAGACTTGCTGACTGCAGCTATTGAACGAGAATTTCGTGAAGAAGTTAATTACACTGGGAATATTTTGCAGCGGGAGTTTATCGGTTTGATTTATGTAGAGAATGATAATCCAGTAAATGAAATGCATGTAGGGTTAGCATACAGATTCGTGGGCGACACTGAAGCGGTGAATCCAAGCGAAGCTGAGATCGCCAACATGAGTTTTGTAGATTTAGATTTTATCAATGACAACATAGACAAACTAACTTATTGGTCGCGCGAGATCGTACCAATATTATCGACATTTACACCAAAACTTTAATCATCACTTAAACTAACTATTAAGGTCACACACATGTCTCAAGATCCCAAACCTTTATTAACTGCCGCTGAGATAAAAGCCCGCGAAGATGCCAACATCGGGCCAGGCGGATTAAAGATTGACCGCGTGTTCACCAAAGGTCTGAAAGACCCATTTGATGGTATCAAGTTCGAACACCGTGCTTCCCGCATCGTAAATCCCGATGGCTCAATCGTGTTTGAAATGAAGGAAGTAGAAGTCCCAGACTTCTGGTCACAAGTTGCTACTGATATCTTGGCCCAGAAATATTTCCGCAAGAAAGATGTGCCACAGATGGATGCCGAAGGAAATCCAGTGTTGGATGAGACTGGCAATCCGGTGCTCGGTGCCGAAACGTCTTCTAAGCAAGCTGTTGGTCGTTTAGCTAGCACCTGGAGATGGTGGGGAGAAAGCTACGGTTATTTCAACCGCAAAGTAGACGCTCAAGTATTTGAAGATGAAATAAAGTATATGTTGATTCACCAGATGTTTGCACCTAACAGCCCGCAATGGTTCAACACCGGTTTGCGCCACGCTTACGGCATCAAAGGCCACGCTCAAGGACATTGGTATGCTGATCCCGAAACTGGTGAAGCCAAGCTTGCCGAAGACGCATATACCCGTCCTCAGATTCACGCTTGCTTCATCCAAAGCATTCAAGACGATTTAGTAAACGACGGTGGAATCCTAGACTTGGTAATTCGCGAAGCGCGTTTGTTTAAATATGGTTCCGGTACCGGCACCAACTTCTCACCATTGCGTGGTAGCAAAGAAAAGCTATCCGGAGGCGGACATTCTTCGGGAATGATGAGCTTCTTGAATATCTTCGATGCCGCAGCTGGTTCAATCAAATCTGGTGGTACTACTCGCCGCGCCGCCAAAATGGTGACCGTCGATATTGATCATCCGGAAATCGAGAAGTTCATCGAGTGGAAAGTTGTAGAAGAACAGAAAGTTGCTGACCTAGTAGCTGGATCTTACGTAAACTATCAGCATCTGAAAGCAATCATGAAATCTGCTGAGATTAACGGCATTGATCCTGAGAAAAACCCGGAATTAAAAAATCTAATTCGCAAAGCCAAAGATGCGTATGTGCCTCTCAACTACGTGAAGCGGGTATTGATGTTGGTGGAAAACGGTATGAAAGCCGATGAGTTCGACTTCCGCCGCTATGATACCGACTACCGTTCTGAAGCTTACAGCACTGTCGGCGGCCAGAATGCCAACAACTCCGTGCGCGTAACCAACGAATTCTTGGAGGCCGTGAAAAACGACAAGGAATGGCATTTGATCAACCGTACTGACGGTCAAGTCAACAAAACTATGAAAGCCCGCGACCTGTGGAATAAGATTGCTTATTCTGCATGGGCTTCTGCTGATCCGGGTTTGCAGTATCACACCATTATCAACGAATGGCATACCTGTCCCGTGGATGGCGACATCGTCGCCTCCAATCCATGTTCGGAATATATGTTCTTAAATGACACCGCTTGCAATCTCGCCTCGTTCACGTTGACCCGATTCTACGATGCCACCACT
>CAYXSB010000013.1:0-15331 GCA_964466865.1 uncultured Candidatus Saccharibacteria bacterium | reverse complement strand
TCCGCAAACAGCCAATCACCCTGAACGCGGCACCTATCGCCGCCCCGTTCATTATTTCTCAAGTGGAGAAAAAGTTGCAGGGATTAAATATTCATACGTTTCTGATCAGCTACCATAACCTGCATTTAGGCCGCGGTGAGGATCACTGGGAAATCAGCTTTGACCAGCCGGACTCTAGCGAACAATTGAATGTGGTTATAAACAATGAAGCTATCTACAT
Source organism: uncultured Candidatus Saccharibacteria bacterium (assembly GCA_964466865.1). GTDB lineage: Bacteria > Patescibacteriota > Dojkabacteria > J137 > JAEUSD01 > CAYXSB01. Next base: position 15,111 of record CAYXSB010000013.1, on the reverse strand, counting down.
GCAATTGGAAGCCGTGATCGAAGAAGACGAATCCATCCTCACACCCAATCCATTTCATTCTCCCAACCCACATGCCAGCTACTCTGCCATCATCGTTGAGGCGGAAACACCACTGCGTGCTAAACTAATCGCCAACCTGGCGCGAGATCTTAGCTACGAGTATGAGTTTCCGGCATTTGTGAAAACCTGGGGCTGCGGCATTACGCTATTTATGGCCAACGGCGACCTCAAACAATTCTCGCCCCAGAGTTAGAAAGTTTGCCATGAACGTTTTAATCTCTACAAGTTCCCTGAATGTCATTAACGGCTACACGTTAGTACCGAGATCTTTGGCGATAGAGTTCAAGAAGGCTGGTCACAAAGTAAAAATTATCACCACCGAACCACCTCAAGCCAGATTCCCTGGAGAATCTGCAGAAGACTTCATTAAGATTGGACTTCTGGATTTGCTACTACCGTTTCGCATCGGACGTAAATTGGACAGCTTTCATCCCGACTTCGTACACACCAACGGGTTTACGCTCGGCGACTTTTTAGTGTATGGGTACGCTTACAGGCGCCACATCCTTACTATTGCCACTGTGCATACCCGGTATCGAGAATTAATCCGCGAAGTTGTACCTTTAGGTAAATATTGGCCGGAGAATTCTATTCTCAAAATCCAATCCATTCTCATCAACGCCCTTAAGCAGCTGGATCTGGTCCTAGCTCTCAGTTCAGACATGTATGAGTATTTGAAATCTCAAGGACTAGAACGAGTCGAGGTTGTGAGTAACGGCGTCGACTTACACAAGTTCCAAATTGCTGACCGCAAAGGTCCCCAAACCGATCCGCAACTTTTGTATGTGGGGAATATTGAGAAACGCAAAAATCAGATGTTCTTGCTGCGCATGGCTAAGTTTCTTCCGGAGAATTACACACTGCACCTTATTGGCGGCCCCAGCTGGGACAAGGTCTACTACAGCTCGTTTTTGCTGTACTTAAAAACTCACCCGACACCACAAATAAACTATCACGGGGCAATTTCCCCGGGAGCAGTTAATCGCCTCTACTCTGCCTGCGACTTATTTGTATCCGCATCCTTGATGGAAGCTCAAAGTCTGGTGCAGATTGAAGCACTAGCTTCCGGCTTGCCCACAGTAAGATTGTATAGTGAAAACACTGCCGGAATTACACAAGATCGATTTACCGCAATTCATCTCAATGAAGATGCCACCCCGGAACAGTTTGCCAAGACAGTAGTTCAAGTAATTAGCGATCACCAGCTGTATCGAGAGCTGCGGGAAAACTGCATCAATGTCCGCAAACAATATTCTTGGGAATTAAGCGCACGCCACATCATTCAAATCGTACAAGGGTTGCATCAGTCAGCGTAGTGCGCGCGAATGCTGAAGTGATCTGGGACCGGATCATAGCCACCGCGACCTAATGGATTGCAGCGCAAGACTCGGAAGAATCCCATCACACTGCCGCGAACTAGACCAAATCGATCTATCGCCTCGTAGGTGAACTGTGAGCAGCTGGGTTCGTGAATACACACGCGATAATTTACCCATTTCGCCCAGAATGCATGATCAAAAGAAAGCGTGTATTGATAGACACGAATTAGTGCCTTGCCAGTATTTTTAGGAACGTCGAGAATCACTTGCATTGCTGATTTTAGCAGGAAAAAAGCCCTTTCCACCCCTACATTCTACTTTCCAAACTCTTCTATTGACTACTTATCCACGTGGATATATTCTGTCGTTACCCCACTCAAGTCACTGCCCTCCGCTTTGTAATTTCTATAACCTGAGAATTATGGCCATCAAAGATACCAAAGAACTTTGGCGTACAACCTTAGCTCAAATCGAAGTCAAACTAGATTCTCCCGCAGAATATCGTACGTTTTTTTCCGGCGCCCAGTTGGTAGAAGTTTCCAAAGGTCGAGCCGTGATCAGCGTCAACAATCCTTACACCTCTGACTGGCTACAGCGCCGTCATTCCGATCTGATCAAAGACACCATCACTCATGTGTATGGCGAAGATCTGAAATTAGAATTTATCATTCAGCAAGAAAGTCTCGATGACACCAAAATCATTGCCGCCTCTCCGCTACTGTCGATGCAAAATGGCATGCACTCTAGTGTCATGGAAGCCGTTAGTCGTTCTAGCTTAAACCAGAAATACACCCTAAACAGCTTTATTGTGGGAGAATCTAACCGCATCGCTCACGCTGCTGCACAAGCTGTAATTGATAATCCCGGCATGGCATACAATCCACTATTCTTGTACGGGCATACCGGCGTCGGCAAGACGCATATCGCTCAAGCGATTGGCCGCACAGTGTTGGAGCGAAATCCCGCCAAGAAGATTTCGTACATCACTTCCGAAGGATTCCTCAATGATTTAGTCCGAGCCATCAAGGGCAATAAGACTCCGGAGTTTCGCAATAAGTACCGCGACACCAACATTCTCATCATCGATGACATCCAGCTGATTTCGCAATGGGTCAGTACTCAAGTCGAAGTATTCAACACATTCAACGAACTGCACAACAACAACAATCAAATCGTGCTGATTTCCGACCGCCGTCCGGAAGAAATCAAAGACCTGCATGATCGCCTCCGCTCTCGTTTCCAAGGTGGCATGGTGGTGGAAATAGCACAGCCGGACTATGAACTACGCTTAGCGATACTTGAACGCAAGGCTACTTCCATCAATTTAGAAATCAGCCATCGCATCCTGGAAATCATCGCTCGCTACGTTTCCGATAATATCCGAGAGCTGGAAGGTTCACTCCAAAAAGTGGCTCTCTACAACAATATGAAACCAGGAGGCGAGCTGTCTTCCGAAGAAGTCATGAGCATTATCGGCGCCGACCACAAAGCCCGTCGGGAGAAAGTCAAAGTCCCAGCAGTAATGAAAGTCGTCTCCAAGTCATTTGGAGTTACCGTCAAAGATATCAAAGGTCCGCGTCGCACTTCCGAGTTGGCATTGGCCAGACAAGTTTGCATGTATTTGCTGCGCGAAGAGTTCGGCTACAAGCTGGAAGACATCGCCCACTTCTTAGGCCGCAGCGATCATACGACAGTAATGCATGCTGTGGATAAAGTTAGCTCCAAGATGTTGACGACAGATGGATTCAAACAACAAGTGGTTGCGGTGATCAGACAATTGCAGGAGTCACCAATGGATGACTTATCCTAACCCTAGGCTAAAGTTCTCCACATACGTAGATCATTGCTAATTAAGCATTTACAGGATTCGGACATGCAGGAGTAAGGAGAATTCGCACATTGTGATTATCCACAGCCTTAAATTGCCAGAAAGTTCTGATATAATTGGCCGATTGCCACAAAGTTTACACATTTCGACACGCCCTATTACTTATACTTCTAATTTAATATATATACATAGATATGCACATCACACTCACCCAAGAGAAGCTAGCAAAAGGACTAACCTATGTATCTCGTGCGGTCAGCAATAAGCCAAACATACCAGTACTATCCAACGTACTTCTGGAGGTCACACGCAACGACTTAAGACTGTCTGCAACTAACCTAGATATGGGGATAAACATGTGGATAGCTGGTAAGGTCGAAGAAGAAGGAAAGGTTACTGCGTCAGGTAAATTCCTCGCTGACTTCATCAATGCCACTGGCGAAGGCAAGGTGGAAATTCTATTAGAACGCGATGTCTTGCACGTCAGTACTGACACTTCTAAAGCAGATTTCAACACTATTCCCGCCAGCGAATTCCCGATTCTGCCTAAGGCAGCCGGTGAGCCATTCTTCAAGATCAATGCTGGAGAATTTAGCGAAGCTATGGAAAAAGTAATTTTTGCTAGCTCCACAGACTTGGTCACTAGCAAGATTCAATACACAGGTGTGCTGTTTGAGTTGATGGAAGATCAGCCAGGAAAAGTGGTATTCACGGCGCTTGATGGCTATCGCTTGTCTCACAAGACAGTAAAAATCGACATGGCAACCGCCATTACTCAGCAATTAATTGTGCCAGCACGTTCGTTACAAGAGTTGATGAAGATCATCAGCAGCGAAGGCTCTGAAGAAGTGGCTGTGTACTTGAGCGAAAGCAAATCCCAGATGATTTTCAAATTTGGCGATATAGAATTCAGCGTCAGACTTTTGGAAGGACCTTACCCGGACTACAAACGCGTAATTCCTACAGAATTTGCTTATAGCTTCGATGTGAAGCGCAGCGAATTTGAACGCGCATTGAAGATTATCAATACGTTTGCTCGCAGTGGTCAGGGCAGTCGGGTGGACATGGACTTGGATTTGGAAACGGGAACTTTGACGATGCGCAGCAAAGTCGCAGAATTAGGCGCCAATGAGACTAAGCTGGCTGTGCACAACACTTCCGGTAGCAGCGATTTGAAAGACGCCTACTCTATTCAGTTCTTGATGGACATGGTAAATCACTTGAAGGGCGAAACCTTGCACTTCGAAACTAATGCGCCATTAGCACCAGCCGTATTCACAGACAAGGCTGACAAAGATTATGTGCATTTGGTGATGCCGTTCCAGCGGGCTGACTAATATTTTGAAAAGCATGATAAAGGGGAACCATATCGGTTCCCCTTTTTTGCATATTCGCTACTTTGCAGTAAACCGAGATGCAGTGCAGACCGTCTGCGCCCAGTCGGGCAAGAACTGTATACCTGCCTCGAAGGCTGCGATCATGTCGGCGAACGGCTTATCGCTGGGGGCAAGCACAATACTTGCCCTGTCACTTGCTTCCACCCAGTTGTAGGGAAGCTTGTTAAGCCCTCGCTTCCAGGCCAACCCTGTGTTAACCGCCAGGTTTTCCAGGTCTTCTCTGCTTGGCTCTTTGCCAAACGCTTGGACTAAGGTCTTACCGGGAGAAATTATCACTAGCGTGCCATCGGAATTTACCAGGAGTGCAACATTATCTGCCATTGGGTAATCCTTTCAAATAGCGATAGTGGATTATATCGTAGATATATCTTATAGTCTAGGCGTGATAACGGGGTACCTCTTTGGTACCCCGTTGTGTTGTTTAGCGGCTCAGACGTGTGGATCTGTGCGCATCCTGGCGAAGTCATCGTCGGTTGCGGCTTTATTGGCACGTTCTTGTGCGGCGATCATATCGCCGTAATAGCCCGGCTGCAATCTTAGCGCGGCGCTAGCAGTCCACCCTTTGACGATAAGCCCGCGGGAATTCAGAATGACCAGCAGTCTATCAGTCAGCACGTTGCCGATTTGATTCCACTTTTCCTGATCACCGAATTCGGGCGATAGCCTACCGCGGACTTCAACTTCGAAGTCGTTCACATTTTCCGGCATTGCCAGCGGATCTTCGGAGTAAAACTCCGGCCGCTTTGCAAAGTCTGCTTCGGTAAACGTGTAGTCTGGCGTGGTGAGCGCTGGGATGAGAACCAACACCACTGACGTGTACACGGTGTCGAACAGATCGCGGATCGGGGATTGATTCGCAAACCGTGCCAGTGTCAGGTCACGCCTGCCCTTCTCGCGCCACATGAACATATGAATGTTCGGCATACAGCCTCCCTAAACAACTAAGCCCGTAATTAGGCTAGATATATAATTATACCATAGCGAGTGATATAATTACGAAGACTGATTTATGGAGAATTGCTATGTGGTCAAGGCTGAAGTCGGGCTGCAGCGATTTGTTCTATATGTTCATGACTATCATGTTTGTGATTCTGGCGCTGATGTTTCCCAATCGGGTGGATCAAGCGCTGGAAATAGAGAATATCAAGCACGATAAGTTCATGAGTCCAACTGAAGAAGATTTGCGCAGAGCGAAGATTTTTCCTTTTGACGATCCCTCCTAATCACAGACGGGCCAATTGGCCCGTCGTTGCATTTCTAACTATTAGCCTGCCAGCTTGTTATTAATTGCGTCAATCAATTTTTCCCAGGAACTGGATTCATGCCAAGTGAAGTCCGGAGTTGCCGAATTAAGTAGCTTTTGGTGATCTGCCTGCCAGCCTTGCATTCTCCTTAGATAATCCTCTGCTCCATCTCCATTGCGGGCGCGTATGCGTTGCTCAATAGCATTTTCATCAAGCTCTAGATTAATTAAAAACAAGGCATAATTTTCAGCCTCGGCTCTACCTTTATACGTCTCATAAGTTCGATCAACGCTAGCGTCTAGAATTACAATGCCATTAGCACTAGTTGGAAAGTGCTTAAATAGCTCTGCGATTACTGGTTGCACATAAGGATTTACTTCTGTGATTCCAGTTTCTGATTCCTCTGCATGCAAGATATCGCGAATTTCATCGCTGTTAATCCGCAAACCTTGAAAGTGTGATTGTAGCTTTTTCGCGAGTGTAGTTTTACCTGAGCCCGGCACTCCGGCGAAGCAAACGAGTAGTTTAGGATTGTGATGATTTAGGTCTCCGATGTGGGACAGGTATTTAGCAGCGGTTTCATTCACTAGTTGTTGATTTATATTTTGCTCTGGCATATCAGTGTGAGAACACCTTCTTTACATGCAGCAACAACCATCGCAACGAATTTCCAAATCGGAATAAGTTGTACCACGTCTTATCGATTACCATGTCGTAAGCATTCACATATTCAATCTCTTCTCCACCCCACCCTGTTTTGAATCGGTGGAATCCAAAGTCTTTGTCAGATTCTTTAGCATTTGGTCCCAAAGTTCCCCATAAGTCGAGGAATTTAAATCCGCGTTCTCTACCCCAATTCATAATTCCCCAGACCAAGGCGTAAGTCGCCATCACATTGCGATGCTGATCACTGCTGCCACCGTATGGATAGTAAATGACGTTGTCGCTCAGGAATAGCATCCAGGCCGTAACGGGAACTCCATCATAAGTTGCAATTGCGATTTTGGCTTTGCCTTGAGGCTTTAGTGTCTGCCAGATAGTTTTGTAGTAGCCAGGTTCTCGGCCAAAGTACCGTTGCCGAGCGACAGTTTCGAAGAATAATTTCAGAAATATTTCAAAGTCTTTGTCGTTATCGGTGATGGTAATTTGTACACCCTTTTTTAGAGCTAGACGTAAGTTATAACGCGTTTTCTCTTTCATTGCGCTCTGGAGCTCAACATCAGACTTGGTGATGTCCAGGACCACTGTGTGGCGTAAATATAGGGGTGCAGTCTTTTGTAAACCATATCGTTCTGCCGTGTCTACAGGCAGCACATAGTCTCGGGCTAAATTGTCGGGATCAAGCTGAATGTGGGTAAGGTGATGCTGTTTGGCGTACTGCTGAAGCTTTTCCCAGTTTAAGGTGGTGAGATCTACTTGTGGCATATAGCCGAATCGCATATCTAGCGGCAGTTTACGCGTTAACAGCAAAGCATCATCGATCCATTCTGCCTCCCAGCCCATCTGGCTGCGCACTTGCGCCCAGTATTTGGTTTGCAGGAAATGCGGAGTTAGTTCTTTAACGTTAATCATGTGGTATTTTAGCTGATTTTAAGGAATCTTTAAGCTTAAACCATTAACGTGAGCTGTTTATTACTAATTCATGGTAGCAAAAGTGTTTGCCGCTACTCTCTTAGGCCTGGAGTGTAAGCAAATCGACGTGGAAGTAGATTACCGCCATGGGCTCAGTCATTTCGCAGTGGTTGGGTTAGGCGACAAGTCGGTTCAAGAAGCAAAAGAACGCATAATTTCAGCGATCAAGAATTCCCAGGCAGAATTTATCCCCAAGCGGGTAATCGTGAACCTGGCACCCGCGGATATGCCCAAATCTGGCCCAATATTTGATCTGGCAATTGCCGCCGGGTACTTACTGGCAACTGCACAAATAGAATTTGAGACTACAGGCAAGGTATTTCTTGGAGAATTAGCTTTGGACGGCACGGTGCGCCCTATTCGGGGTGTGCTGGCGCTGGCAGATGGATTGCAAAAGTTGGGATTTACTCAAGTATTTTTGCCGGCAGCAAATGCTACGGAAGCTTCGCTTATCTCGGGGCTAGAGCTATTTCCGGTGGAATCGTTAAACCAGTTAATCGCGCATTTTCACGGCCAGCCGATTCCCAAGTTTATTGCTACCGCAAAAACTGACACATCCTCTGCTCTCTCAGGTCCAGATCTAGCTGATGTGAAAGGATTATTTCATGCCAAGCGGGCATTGGAAATTGTGGCTGCGGGAGGACATAACTTGCTGCTATACGGAGTTCCTGGCGCAGGCAAAACGTTTATGGCCCGTTGTTTACCGGGAATCTTGCCGGACATGACGATGCCTGAGGCTTTAGAAGTCACGAAGATTTACAGCGTGAGCGGGTTACTGAGCGCTGATGGTGTAGTTAAGTCGCGACCGTTTCGCAATCCTCATCACACCTCCTCACGGATAGCGCTGATTGGTGGTGGGCCACAACCTTTGCCTGGGGAAATCTCACTGGCGAGTCGCGGGATTTTATTCTTAGATGAGTTTCCCGAATTCTCTATTGCCAGCCTGGAAGCGCTGCGTCAACCGCTGGAAGACAAAGTCGTGCATATTTCGCGCGCTTCTGGTCGCGTAAGCTTCCCGGCAAACTTTATGTTGGTAGCTGCGATGAATCCTTGTCGTTGTGGTAACTGGGGAGATAAATCTCTAGCCTGCATCTGTACTTCGCGTGAGCGGCAAACCTACCAACGCCGAATCTCTGGTCCTATTTTAGACAGAATAGATATACGTGTTAAAGTAGATAAAATAAATGATGTTGAATTGCTAAGCGACTTGCAGGCAGAGCCTTCCTCAACGATTAAACTTCGCGTGCAAACTGCACGAGAATTGCAAAGATTACGTTTGACTGGTAGCACTGCCTTTACTAACGCGGAGATGAGCGAGAAGCAAGTGCGGCAGAATTGTCGATTAGATACAGCTGCCACCGCCTTGGCTAGACAGGCTCTACAAAGTCTAGGTCTGTCGGCGAGAGCATATAACCGGCTGTTAAAGGTGTCGCGTACAATTGCCGACCTGGGAAATAGTGAGGAAATAAATCAGCGACATCTGGCGGAAGCGCTTAGCTACCGCCAGTATGCGCCGGGTGGTGCTGAATAAGTACTACTCTGCTTCTACTACTAGGGTGTCAGCAATCATATCGTGCCAACCTCTGCCCTTTTCATCAATCAGAATCCAAATGTATCCAAAGTAAAACACGACTCTGGAGATTGGCTTACCGATGAATTCGCGCAGTAACATTGTGCCCTGCCCTACTTCCTTGCCATCGGCTTTGACTACGCGGATATGCATAGCTTTCTTGCCTAAGGTTGCCCCATGCTGGCGGGTAACTGGGTACCAGACGGCATAGGCGTAAGTGATGGCTATTTCCAATGCGATCAGGATGATGGCGCTGCCGCAAATTAACAATAATTCAGCTGGATTGGACATGGTGCGAGTGTTGCTTGTCAGTCCCAAAGGGATGAACATGCAGCAGTAAAAAGGCACTAGCAAAATGCTAGTTAGTGCTCCCAGCACTAACGAATCAATGATATAAGCAACTAAGCGCTTCCCGATATCTGCAGGTTTCATATGAAAAAATTAATAATTAGACTATAGATGGATAATGATCGTGTTCAGAGATGTATTTATCTAGGTCCTTTAGCTTCCAAAGATTCTGTGGATTTACAACATATTTCAGAAACAGTATACCATTCAAATGATCTTGCTCGTGCTGAATAATGTGAGCCATGAAGCCTTTTGCCTCAAGCTCTCTACTCTCTCCTTCTTCGTTGATGTATTTAACTTTTACATGTGAGTGGCGCTCTACCGGTCCGAACAGACGATTTTCATCGGTTCCAATAGATAGGCAGCCCTCCCAAATGGTATCGGTACCAGTGCCAACGGCCTCTACTTCAGGGTTAATCATCGCTTCCCACATTGGCGGATCGTCCTCTTTCTCAATGTCGATCCGGCGAACTATGTACACGCGCTTAAGCACGCCAATTTGCACGGCTGAAAGCCCTGCTGACGTTTCTGGGTCAAGGTTACAGGTATCTTTCATGTCCTGAATTAGCTCGGCTATTTCACGTGAAAGAATGTCCTTCTTCTCTATTCTGAGTGACCTCTGGGTGAGGATCTCATTTCCTATTTGTAATATTGGCTTTACCATGATCGGATTTTACCATGATTACGATTTGCTGGTATAATCCGCCATGCTAAAGATTTTATTTATAGGAGATGTCTCCGGAAGTGTGGGTAGAGAAGTAGTCAAGAAAGTTCTTCCCAGAATCCGCAACGAACAAAAGCCGGATCTCATTGTTGCTAATGTCGAAAACGCCGCTGGCGGTGTTGGTGTTACACGTGAAGTTATAGAGGAGCTGGTTAGCTATGGAATTGACTTATGCACCAGCGGAGACCATACATTTTCCATCAAAGACTTCATCGACGAGATCGATGAAGATTTGCCGTTTATTCGGCCTGCGAATTATGAAGCTATTGGTGTACCAGGAGTAGGGTATAAGATTCTCGATCTAGGCCCAAAGGGCAGAGTGGCAGTGATAAATATGCTGGGTCAGGAATTATTCTCGTTCAATCAGCGCGTGCGCAGTCCTTTCTGGTTCATTGACGAGCTGTTGAAACAAGAAGATATCAAGAATGCCGACCTCAGAGTCCTTGATTTCCATACTGAAACTACATCTGAAAAGTTGTCGTTAGCATGGTACGTACGGGATAGAGTAGAGGCGGTAGTGGGAACCCATACCCATGTTGCCACCGCCGACAACAGATTACTTGGTGGCAAAGTTGCGTATGTGAGTGATCTGGGACAAGTCGGTCCTTACGAAGCTTCGCTATGGGTGGACTTCGAAAATGTGATACATAATTTTAAATACCCGTTCCGTAAACCGTTTGTAATGGCAGAAAACGGCCCTAAGATCTTCAATTCTGTGCTGATTTCATTTGAAAATTTCTCTCCTGTCGCTATAGATAGAGTAGACGTAGTACTAGACTAACGGCATTATTCGTGAGCTATCAAGCATTTTTCCATTTCTATTGCAAATTCATTGCCAGCAAAGGCTAAAGTACCTGTCGCGTGGTGGCATGGTTATAGATGTCGCTCGCTTTCATGGCTTGCGTAACACTTAATTTTGTTATGATAGCGTAATGCCCTTACGTAGCAAGGCTTTGTTGACATGCTGGGTTGTACGACATAGACTTAAAGCATCATTGTCGGGGTGACCTGACAAGCGATTGAAAATCAACAGCACAAATCTCAACGAAAGGAGGGCAACTCAAATGAATAAACAAATGTTAATCGACGATGTAGCCGCCAAGACTGGTTTGACCAAAAAAGCCGTGTCTGACGTTCTAGACGCTGTATTGCACGCTGTAATGCAAAGTGTGAAGAAAGGTGAAAACGTAACCTTAACCGGTTTCGGTACTTTCCGCTCTGTGCATCAGGCTGCTAGCGTAAAGCGCAATCCTAAGACTGGAGCTCCTGTAAACGTATCTGCAAAGAGCGTTCCGAGATTCCGCGCAGGAAAAGCTTTCCGCGAAATGGTTGCCTAACATATAGACAACGGGACCCCCGCCGTACAAGTTCATAATGTGAATTTGTCTGGCGGGGGTTTTGCATGCGCTATAATTCGACGTTCGAAACTAAGCGGTAAAGGGGAGGGTTTATGTCGCGGTTCATTTTGACGAAGTACGATGATGAAGATAGGTTGCGGCTACAGCATCTAGTGTTGTGTCTGCAACCTGAGCCAACGTACAAGTTTGTGCTCGAAGTTTACACGCCGGGTGTGCGTAACGATGTATTTCATGTCATGCCGCATACAGACATGCATGGAGGGAAAGGGGACGACACGTTCTATCCCATGATTTCTTGCTGTCATGCGCCTGCACCTGTGCCTTATCGAGAGCCGCAGCAGTATCAGCGCGGGTGGAGCTATGTGAATATGCGAGAGAGCGGCGTAGAGGCAACAGGAATGCGTGAGGATGTGAGTCAGATTCTTAGCGAGGTTGCCGCTGCCATTACGCTGTACCGCATGATTCACGGAGATCAGACTCCGGATGTAAGGACAATTCCCGCTGTTGGAACCACGCCGCATTGGGTAAGTGTCAAACCATCAGGCTTTACCGTTATCCAGTTTTATCTGGAAGGGATTGCCAGTGCGCTGAACAGCTTGAAGGCCACAGTATAGATTGTAGTCGGCCGGTCGTAGACCTGGCCGACTCAACTAATTAACATAGATTATGATTACAAATTCTACAGAACAAACAATCACAGTCGCTGCGGACTTGGCGAAGAGCCTGTTGCCGAAATTAGCACATGGACCAGTTATCATTTCCCTACAAGGTGATTACGGCGCTGGCAAGACTCAGTTTGTCAAAGGCTTAGCTCAAGCCTTGGGAATTGAGCAGGAAATAGTTTCTCCGAGCTATGTGTATATGCGAAATTATCCGTTTGAGATTGAACAGGGCACCGTGCCTGGCGGCAGACAGGGAGGAGAGCTGGTGCACATTGATGCCTGGAGAATTAAAAGCGAATCAGATTTTCAGCTCGTGGGAATTCAAGCTTTTCTCAAACCCGGTTACCTGATCGCGATAGAATGGCCGCAAATGTATGCCGACAGCTTGCTGACGATGCTTAACGACTGCGGATTCCCATATTCCTTAGTAGAAGTGAAAATAGCTGAGGGAGAAGGCGATAAACGCGAAATTACTATTCTTTGATCGGCAACGTGATCTTAAATGTGGTGCCGTGGCTGATCTTGCTAGAAACGGAGATTGACCCGCCCAAAGTTTCAGCCATCTTCTTGCAGAATGCCAACCCAATTCCAAACCCGCCACGATGCTTATCTACCTGATAGTACAGATCAAAAATGTGCTGTAAATGTTTTTTGGCAATGCCTTTACCGTCGTCCGCAATTTCAATGATTGCCGACTTATGCCGCAGGTAAGTCTTCACTGAGACCGTAGGCAACTGATGAGCCTTCGGAGAATGCTTAAACGCATTGTCCATCAAGGTTAACACCAAGTCCGAGATGCTTTTAGTGTCAGCATCAATCTTAGATGCGGAATTAAGTTGAAGTCTTACGTGACTATCAATCAATTCCCGACTGACATCGGTGTTGTAAGCCTGAAACAAGTACTTTGCTTGGCCGACGATAGTCGCTATGGTGGAGTCTAAATCGATGACTTCGCTGGTAGCACGGTTGGGCGACATATCTAGTTGCGCGACTTTGAGCAGCTGACTCACTTTGTCATTAGCTTGGGTAACGCTAACTTTGATTCCCTCAAGTAATTCTCGAGTTTCTTCGTCTTGAGTTGCAGAATTACGCTCTAGCACGTTGATATTCCCCAATACCACTGAGAATGGTGTCTTCAGCGAATGGGCAATAGAGGAGAATAGGTTTGATTGCATCTCGTAAATCTGATTTAGGTGCTCAACGGATTCCTTTCTCTCCAGTGTATTGCTGAACATTTCACTGACGATGTGTAGGATATAGTCGGCGTTGGGTAGTAAAGTCTTACCCTTGGTTTCGATCGCAAATCCCACTAAGCCTCTGAGCTGACGTCTGAAAGTAATTGGAACTAGGATGAGCGAGTGCACGGCCACTTCCTTTAGTAATCGCTTGAGATTAACTTCTTCGGCGGGCAGCTCATCTGGTGATTGAATCACGACAGTCCGCTGAGTCTCGAAAAGCTTGGCGGCCCAAGCGAAGTCCATGAAGTTGATTTTATTCCACTTTTTCAAGTACGACGGCTTTGAGCTGTTTTGCCATTGCTGCTGAAATTTCAAAGCTTCATTATCGCCTTCGCTCATAAAGATGAAGCAGCTGTCCACGCCAGTAAATTCTCCAATTTCCTGTAAGGCGAATTTAATTCCCTGATCTATTTCTGAGTTGGACAGGTTAATAAAGCGGGTAGATAGAGAAGTAATGAGTTTTTCGAACTCCAGGCGGTATTGCAGCTCCATTTCTGCCCGCTTGCGGTCGGTAATGTCGCGGGAGATGACGATGGCGTGAGTTACGTTGCCTTCACTGTCATGGTAAGGATAATAACTAATGTCAAAGTATCCGGGAGCGGCATAGCTGGCTGGCTGAATCCAAGCTTGCTCGTGGAATTCGTAACCTTGAAAACAGGTTTCCAAGTGAGGTTTAATTATGTTGGCAAATGTTTCTTTACCCCAGACGTCTGCAACTTTTTGGCCTAGCACAGCCTGACGGCTGAGTTGGTTTGTCTCACAAAATGCATCGTTGGCGGCTTCATAGCGGTAGTCGCGATTGATTAAACTATTCAAATCGCGGGACGCGTTGATGATGAACTCATAACGGCGCCACATTTTCTCCAGAGTTTTGCGTTCTAGCTCCGCACCGGCGCGAGCACCGAAGATGCGCATGATTGATTCGGCGAGAATTACGTCGTTTATGGGCTTGGTGTCCATTACGGCCAAGTGGCCGATGAACTGACTGTGAGAGTCGAGTAGAGGTAAGCCAATGTAACTGACTACATTGTGGCTTTTAAGCCATGCATCCTTCGGAAAGTCAGCTTTTACGTTGTGAGAAATTAATAGTTGGCGGCTTTGTCTGAGCTCGCCATAAGGTGTCCCTGAGGCATTATATGGTGGAAGCTCTGCGTAATGATCTTGGTCCCAAAGTCTTAATGGGTAAGCCTTAGCCTCGTCATCGGTGTGATTCTCGGTGATCAACACGTACCTTACTTCTAGGGCTAGAGCCAGTGACTTTACCAAGTCTGTGAGGAAGTCCTCACCAATTACATAAGAAGTACCTTCTACTACCAAACGTAGGCGTTCTTCGGCGTTGCCAAGCTCCAAATGCGATGGAGCAGGGGAGGCAGCTGCGTTTTTACGTAGCTTGGAACTTGGTTTTGGCATATGGTTACTTGATGATCATTGCCTGCAATTCCTTGAGCAGGTTGTCGTCTGCGCGCTCACCGCTATGGGTGATGGCATGGGATTTCGGATCCGGGCCTACAGCCGGAAACAGTTTCAAATGAAGGTGATCGACCTCAAATCCTTCGAACACAACCTGACAACGCTCAACTTCTGGGACTTTGTCTTCAATCATCCGGGCTACTTTTTGTCCGGTTTTGACTAGGTTCATTAATGTACCAGGATGGGTCTGGGAGAATTGTGAGGTGTGATGTTGCTTGGGGATTACCAAAGCTTGGGCCGTATGCGTGGGAAATATGTCTA
>CAYXSB010000012.1:0-16235 GCA_964466865.1 uncultured Candidatus Saccharibacteria bacterium | reverse complement strand
TAATTGTGGGATTGATCTGGCGGTACTTGGGTAAATATTTAGAAAGTATTGGTTTGAAGCGAGCTTTCTCTCAGTATGTAAATGAGCAATTACTCGGCGAAATTCTGCGTGATCCATCCCGATTAAAGCTGGGCGGCGAACGCCGCGATATGACTGTTTTCTTCTCCGATATTCGCGGATTTACCACGATTTCCGAGCGCATGGACGCCGAGAAATTAGTCGAATTTCTAAATGTATACTTGACTAAAGCTACCGATAAAATTCTCCAGCACAATGGCGTGGTCGACAAATATTTGGGCGATGCCATCATGGCTCTGTGGAATGCACCGCTGACTGATGCACATCACGCGTTGAACGCCTGCTTGTCGGCTTTGGATATCTTGGTAGTGTTGGGAGAATTTAACAAAACCTATCCCGACATCCCAGAGTTGAAGATCGGTGTGGGGATCAACACTGGCGACATGGTAGTCGGCAACATGGGAAGTGAACGCCGGTTTGATTACACGGTGATGGGTGATAATGTAAATCTAGCTTCCCGTCTGGAAGGTTTGACTAAGAAATATCACTGCTCGGTAATTCTAGGCGAGGGAGTGGTGACAGAATTAGAAAAAACCGGAGATGCTGACAAATTAATTTATCGTTGGGTAGATGTAGTGACGGTGAAAGGTAAAGAAAAGCCAGTGAAGCTATACCAGCTGATGGCGTTATCCAGCGCTGACAATGCAGCGGAGTTGCAAGAATTAAAGTCTCAATTCGAAATCGCGATGCATGAATACATCAACGGCAGTTTCATTTCCGCTGGTGAAGCGTTTACTAAGATTCACCAAAAATTCCACGACGAGGTAGCGCAAGTAATGCTGGAACGGTGCGATGAACTGGCCAAGTCTGGCACAGAGTGGAAGGGGTACTGGGTGTGGGATACGAAATAAACCACGCCACTTATGATAGACTATATGCCAATGCACTTCCTTGCCCGCCGACTAACTTTTAGACCTTCCAAATCTGGCCAAGATTATTAAATTACAACAGCGCAGTAATGTGTGGACTCGCTACGCTTTGCTGGACTTTGCGCGGTATTTGCCAGAATATCTACGGATGCGCGGCCGCCAGGCAGCCATATTCTCGTTTTTCAGCCTACAGCTGTTATTCGAGCAGTTCACAGTACTCAAAACGTATCTGGTGCGACGGATGTTCTGGGGTCGTGGCAGCTTATACAAGAATAGCTTTCATTTATTGATCCTGGTATTCACCGTATTTGCCTTGCTCACCGGACTAGCCAGCAAAGCGCTATTGGTAGAAGCTAAGCAAGGACTAGATATCGCTTATGGACAGGGCGCTAGTAGCGACATTTTGGAGCAGGGCGGTTCAATTCATACAGTGCTGGCGGTAGATCCAATCCAACCCGACATTCCTATCCGTGATCATGTAGTGGCACCGGGAGAAACTTTGGCATCGATCTCCACAGATTTCAATGTCACCGAAGATACCATCCGCTGGGCCAACAATGATTTGATCAGCCCGTTCTCCAACGATATTCAATCTGGGTGGGATTTGAAAGTCCCCCAAATCAATGGGGTGCTGTACAAAGCTCAGCCAGGACAATCTGTCGATGACATCGCCAACGTCACCGGCGGCAATCGCAGCGACATTATTGAATTGAATGAGTTAGTGCCGCCAGACTACAAGCTTCAAGATGGTCAGCGTGTGTTTGTGCCTAATGGTAGTTTGAACGTGTCGGATGTAAAGGTTACCGGTATCCCCAAAGGTGTGTTTGAGAATCCGCTGTCCAACCCTGAATGTAATGGCTACTCAGAATCCCGTGGATTCTCCAGCTATCATGACGGTATCGATCTAGCACGCTATCCTGGATGTCCGATCCGCGCGATCGCTACGGGTGTCGTCATCTTTGCTGGATGGTCAGAACTAGCTGGATTTAACGTGCGTATCGATCATGGTGGTGGCATAGTCAGCAAGTATTACCACGGTGACGGCACCATCTGGGTGAAAGTGGGCGAGCGCGTGCAGCAAGGGCAAGACATCATGATGATGGGCACGACTGGTAACAGCACTGGTGTCCACTTGCATTTGAGCTTGTTTAAGAATGGTGTAGCTGTTGATCCTGCACCGTACGTGCCATTCTGATCTGCGAACGTTCACATCGTTGACACGTTGATACGTAAACACTAATATAGAATTATTAGCTTTATAGCCAATTCATGCCAGACGTAACTACACCTGTAACTCCAACTGCACCTGCTGCAGATATCGCACCGACTTTAGTGTCCGCACCAGTAGCTGCGCCTGCGCCAGTACCTGTGGCCGATGCCACTATGCTAGCGCCTACGGAAGAAACACTACCAGCGTTACAAGCTGTATCCAACCCACCAGCAGATCCTAATGAAGTAAAGAAGAAGATCCTGGTAGTTGAAGATGAACAGGATGCCCGCACCATGTTTGTAGATTTGTTGGAATCCGAAGGCTTTGACGTCTCTAGCGCTGTGGATGGTATAGACGCTTTAGCAAAATCCGCTTCCGAAAAGTATGACTTGATACTTTTGGATATCGTGATGCCAAATATGGACGGCGTAGAAGTATTGCAACAGATCAAAGCCGATCCTACCAAATACGGCACTCCAATCGTAGTGATGCTGACAAACATCAGTGGTGATGCCGCTGTCGAAAAAGCTATGGAATTGGGAGCAGCAGGTTACAGATTAAAAATCGGTACCGAACCAGAAAAATTACTCCAAGACGTCAAAGACTTCCTGGCCGGCAAGGTACAGGACGTCAAAGCTGAGCCTGTTTCCCCCAGCTTTACGTAATTCCTTATGCTATGATTTGCGGTAGATTTAATAGAACTGCTAATGAAAACTGTGTATGTAACTGACATTGCTTCCGGAACTGTAATCCAAGGCGAAACTTTCGCGTTGATTGAAGTCAAAGCTGCTACTGATAAAAACGATCGTCCCTATTATGACCTTACTCTCGGTGATCGCACCGGACAAGTACGTGCCAAAATTTGGTCTGACAGCATGGGAAATGTCGACAAAGAAGGTTTGAAAGTCGGCAAAGTAGCTGCTATCTGGGCGAGAGTAGAGGAATTCCGCGGCAAGCCGCAGCTGAACATCATGGAACTGCGTAAAGTTGATGAGACCCAACTCGACGAGTATTTGGAATCCAGCGCTTTCCCTGTAGAAGATATGTGGAAGCAGTTGTTAGAAATCATTGCTGACGTCAAGAACAAATACATCCGCGGATTACTGGAGAATATCGTCAACGATCCTGATATGTCACGCAAGCTAAAGTATTGGCCAGCCGCAGTATCCTTCCCTCACGATTTCCGCTCAGGATTACTTCAACATGTGTTGGAAATGTTAACTTTGGCTAGTGGGATGGAGAAATTTTATCCTGACCTAGACTTCGATATCGTCCGTGGTGGCATTATTCTTCACGACTTAGGTAAGCTCGAAGAGATCGACGCCCAGGGCTTGGTAGCTCGCTACACTGTAGTCGGCTCCGTGTTGGGTCACATTTATCTAGGTACTCAAATCATCGATAAGTTCGCACCTGAAGGGACACCGGAGAAAATTATTCTGCATTTGAAGCATATTGTGCTTTCCCATCATGGCGAGAAAGAAAAAGGTAGTCCAGTGGTGCCAGCTACAGCTGAAGCACTGCTAGTATCCGGTATCGATGAAGCATCCGCCAAAGCCCAAATGGGTTTCAAAGGTATGAAAGAACCAGTGGATGAAATCGGCATGACCAGCTACAACCGATGGTTGGAGCGCTGGATGTGGGCTGACAATAAGCCTGATGCTCAGAAAGACCAAGTAGAGTAAAGTCGACCAAATAGACCAATAGTTTAACGGAAGGTTGGTCGTTATGGTTCAACTTGGTCGATTTAGCCTCTTTGGTCTATAATTACCTATGGAGAATTTTCAACCAGCAAACCAAAACCTACCCAAGCACATAGACGTACGTATCGTAAGTCAGGCTGAGTTAGTGAAAGAAGCTCAAATGTTGAAATTATCCCCCGCCAGAATTCTGGATCTGAATGCCAATTACTTACAGCTAAGCGGTTTGGAAAGCTGATTTACGTCTTTTCGCTGCCTTCTTCAAACTAGTCCCCAACATCCATATCAATACTATTGCCACGACTACGCCTAAAGGAATCCATATCGGCACCACCCAGAAGTTGGTCTTGAGGATGTCTGATCCACTGAATTGTTTGTCTACGGCTAATAGTTCTGCTCGGTACTGACCGATGGCTCCGATATTCATCGGCAAATCCGCGGTTACTGTGCCGCTGAGAGTTTCTCCAGGCTTTAAGATGGCCAAAGTATCGTTTAAAGTGAAGCGATAGACTGGCACGCCCTGGGCGTTGATTATTTGCAGATAGGCGATAGGCTTAATGAATAGCGTCAGCGGATTGGTAATTTCATATGTAATGTTAGTCCTTCCCATCAGCACTGGATTATCTACGATGAGCTTGGTTACTTTCACAGAACTGGTAGGCAATTCTGACGTGATATTCACTCCCATTTGGAATGTCAGCTTGGCATCTACGCTAGCACTATTATCGTTTCCGGTGGGATTGCCCAGACTGACCAACACCGCTGGGAAGTAAGCACCGTTTGCCGCATCGCTAGGGACTGCCACGGTCACTTTCACATCAGCAGTAGCAGCTGGGGCTAAATGTAATTGATGTTGATCTATAGTAGTCCAGGCGGCTGCTGAGCTAGCATCGGTCAGCAATTGACCCTGGCGAATCTCAACAGCAGTTAGACTCAAGTCTAAAGTAGAGTCTGTGTTGTCGGTTAGCTGAAAGCTAGTATTGATTAATTCTCCTGGCCGGAAATTACCAGTGTAGTTCACCGGAGATAAAGTCACACCTACTGGAGTCGCGGACTGAGCCGCGACGGGAATAGCGCTAGCGAGTATGCTGACAGCGATTGCCGAGATGATTATTAACTTGGGGAAGTGAGGTTTAAGCATAATTAAACTTATAGATCAGCCATTATAATTGTTTTTTGCGGGTAATTGCTAATCTGCGGTTCCACATGTAGGCCATGATTACTGCGGTTAAAATGGCAAATATCGCCACCGCCTTCCACGGCAGCACCCAAAAGTCACTGGTAGCTGTGAGCACTTTGTTGGTTTGCCCGTAAGCCATTACCACTTGGGCTTGATAGAAACCAATGTGCCAGCCATCGGCATTTACCCATTCGCTGGCGAGTTTGCGGGTGCTGGCAGCTAGCACCATGCCACCGTTGGGATTAAAGTTGATGCTGTACTTGGCAGTATCGACAGCTAGCTGGGGCACAATATTGATTGTGCCTACAGGTGACAGATCTACGTTTCCTGAATTATCCAGATTGATATCGAATTGAATAGGGAGGTCTTCATTTATTGTCTGATGTGCTGAGAACGAAGAGATGGCAATTTGCTCGTCGGCGTTGCCATTCACTCTCACAAATAGTAGCGGTCCAACTTCAGCACTGATACTTGGTCCACTAGTATTGCTGGCGATGTGCGAGGCGTCATCGCTAAATAATATGGCTGTTCGATAGCTGCCAGGCTTGGCAGCTGCCGGTACATTCACAGTAAATGTGAACGTAACTTGCTGCTTCGCTGGTGCGTCGATGGTAGTGACTGACGGTTGAAACCAATCATGCAGTGGTGTAATTATGCTGTCATCGAGCACTGGCTGTCCGTCATTATTGCCAGTGTTAAAGCTGCGCAATTTAAGATGAAATTCTCGGTCAGTAACAGAACTATTGATGATCTTCACCGAGGCGGTGGCCGATTTGCCGGGATCGATTGATAAGTTCAGAATCGTGGGTGTAATTAGAATTGCCGGACTGGTTGCTGAAACAGCAACCGGGAAATACATCGTAGCCATTACAATAGTTACGGCAATAAGTGAGATTTTGGCAATAATCCGCTGCATATTAGTAATTGGGTGTAGCTGTGAATGTCAAAATGTCTGTGTATAACCCGGCAGTGGTGCCGACGCTGGACTTGGCGGAAACCTCTACTGCAATGCGGCTGCTGATATCTGTCTGGGCCGGAGCAGTTGAGCTTACCAGTAATGCTGGACTAGCTGATGTACCGGGGACTAAGCCTACGCTACCGATGGTGCCAGAGTTGAACGGGCTGGCAGCAGCGAACGTCCCTGTCACCGGTGTGCCGACACTGGATACACGCACACCATAACCTTCGGCGACTAACCCAGAGTTTAGATTTGCTGTCGCTGACACAATAGTGGCGCCTGACACATGTACTAACCCGCCAGCAGCAGCTGCCCGCGAGCTCTGGATAAACACGTCGATGCCATTGGTGGTAGAAGTGCCTATATCCAGACATACAAAATTCACGGTGGTATCGCTGTGCTCTACTAAGGTCGGCACCAAAGTCCCCAAGGCTACGATATTGTTTGCCGATACGGTTTCCATATTGTTGTTGCAATCAGTATTGGTGACGTCCACATCGAAATTGATGGTGGCGCCAATATCTGCCTGTATTTCTACTTGATCGCTATCTGGTGTGCCAGCGTCGTCGAGAATTATCACGGCCATATTGCCGCTGTCTCCAGTGGAAGTGGTGACGTTGATCACGTAACTGGTGTTTGAGGATACTGTAGGATTTACTAGAGAATGGGCTCCAGCATTGGCGGTGAGAATTACGCGTACACAATCATCGGCGGCGATGGTGCCGGTGCCGGATGTAAATGTGACCACGTCAGAGGCGTAAGTTGCTCCCCAAGTTGCGCCGGATGGAGTAGCGCCAAGAGTTTTACCGGTGAATGTCGCAGTGTCGCAATTTGAACTGTTGCCTTCGGCCAGACTCATATCTGTGAAGTCGTATGATCCGCCAAAGCTAAATGCGGCACTGGGGAAATTAATATCAAATGATTCACCGGCCACGATAGTAGCGCTACTCACAAACTTGATGGTGTGGCCGGAACTCGTAGTTTAGTTTAGCCGCTCCAACTGATCAGACAAGCTATAAATGGGAGCGTTAACAGCGAATACTTTTGGCAAAGCGTAGAAGCTACTTGTAGTTAGCACGAGAGCACAGGCCAGCATAAATGTGGTCAGATGACGGCCGGACTGACTGATACGACTGCGCATGCAGATGAGGATAAACTATATTTTTAGCCTATATTAAGCTATGGAGAGTGTCAAGATTTGCCAGAGAACGGCGATGGTAGTTTCTTGCGTGTGCGCTTACGTTTATAGCGATTTATGCTCCGACGCACTAGCAATGGAATCACGATGGCGGCGATAATTGCCAAAATCAGCTTCCAGGGGATGATCCAAAATTCTACAGTGAAATCTGGCATTCGCTGCAGTTGTCCATGGACGTCGTAGTACAACATTTGCAAAGTCGCATAGTAATGTCCAAACCGCAGATTGTTCAGCTTGGTCGTGTCTAGGGTCAGTCGGTAGCTAGAACTACTAGTAGGATTCCCAGCTGTATCTGTGTCTGTATGCTGGTCTTTCACCACATACAACGGGCCATCGTTCCAGGGGGTAGCGATACTCATGCGAGTTTGGGGCAAAATTCTGTTTCCAGAGGGATTGAAAGGTGTGAACAGCACTGGTTCGGCTAAGTTGCCGGTGTGGATGCTGAGGTTCCCCTGAGGCTTCACAAATTGATTGCCATCATTAAACATGTCGACGACCACGCTCAGTGGTTGATATTCAAATATGCTCAAGAATGCTCCGTTGCCGTCGATATCTACGATTCTCACCCCACTAATCTGAATGCTTTGCTTCGCATCGCCATCCACGGTCACGAGCACATTCACTCCAGTTCGAGTGGCCAAGGTGGCGCCATTAGTATCAATCGGTGTGTAGCCGTCGAGATATTGCTGCTTGGTAATTGTGCTTAGCAGGATCGTGGCGTAATGAGCTCCCGGCGTGGCATCGTGAGGGACGGTGATGCAGAAGTTTACATTTTTCTCTACGCCCCATCTGGGCAGTGTGATCAGGTCATCAGGGATAGTAATCCAGCTTGCCAAACTATACGGACCGTCCAGAACTAGTTTACCTTTGGGCAACACAGGCTCTTGCGTCTGCGGGTCCACCTCATAGTCTTGAGCCATGGTGTAAAACGAGAACTCTTTAGTAGTCTCCGCGAAGTCATGTTGGGCGATGAAACTATCGCAGCGGGTTTCGCCTCTTTTCATGGAGAATTCGAAGGTAAAACCGCCATATTGCGCTGGCGTACGCAAAATCAAACCGGAGAATTTTTGCTGCTGGGCAGCCACCGGTTGTGTAATTACAGAAAAACAGATTAACGCTATGAAGAGTGTTAGCGTCTGCAGCTTCGGTTTCATCATGAAGGTATTATAGAGTTATTACGTATCTGATTCAAACAACGTCCCCCTTCGCTAATGCTCAGGGGGACGGCAATCTTCGTTTTTAATTAGCACCCTTACCAGCGGGCAGTAACTGTATAGGTGGCTAATTGACTATATGCGCCTGCAGGCGTGCCGGCATCAGATTCAGCCCTGTGCGTGACGAGCGCAGTGTTGGTTGTATCTGTGGCGCCGGGATTATTCGACCCACTAACGGAATACATAGTTGATGTACTAGTATTGTTAAAAATTGTTGAGGTAGCATTGCTCCAGGCGATACCGTCTGCAATACAGTTACCAGTTGTGATGACGCCATCACAGGGGGTAACTGCTCCGGTGGTGGTTGAACCGGGCGCGAGCACGATATTGTAGCCTTCTGTACCGGACGTAACTGACGATCCGCTGGCAGTGTTGGTCACTGTATGTCCAGATTTACGCAGTCCGCCATCGACTACTACCTGTACGTAGTAACCGCTGACTGCGTTTGTAGCTATCTTTAACCGGTATGCGCACGTTTGCACGCCGGCTACAGATAAGTTACCAAGATCGCATAAGTTTGGTCCGACTGAACCTCCGCCTACATTTCCTTGATCAGCCGTATCAGCAGAATTACGTATGGTGAAAGACAAAACGTTATCTACTGTGGCTGTAACCTCTACAGTGTTTTCGTCTCCTACGTAGTAGAAGAACGAACCATTATCCAATGTTGTTTGGATGCGCACGTCATAGTTAGCAGCGGTCGTGCTGGATTGCAGCTGACCTGACGCAACTGCCAATGTCATAGCGCCTGTACAGGTATTTGGTGTGCCGGTATTAGAATCCAGAGTAATCAGGATGACGGGATCGTTATTGGTAGACGCTCCGTTGGTAATGGTTACTGGTTGTAAGCCATTATCAGCTGTACCGGGCGACGTCTCTAATCCGTTATCTGTACAACCTGTAAGCGTTAAATCTGCGGCCGTCAATGTCTGACCAGTGACGACTGTAGTTCCGTTTAAAGTTACCTGAATTGTTTGCCCGACTGTGGTCAAGTTTGTAGGGATAGTCCAATGTACGGTTGGAGTAATACTAGCGGTGATTGTGGATGAGTTGGCGGTAATACCAGTACCAGTTATGCTCATACCAGTAATAGCTGCGGCGTTGACCTTCTGAACAAATAGAAAGCCGAATGTGCCGATAAGTAGTGTAAAAGCAGTTAAAAGTGCAAACATTTTTTGCTGCTTTGAATTTGACCTCATAATTTCAATTTGGGGTGAAAAGAACCTGCAGTGAACTCAGTTGTGACCTATGATGCCCCGATGCCTCCTTTCCTATAGGAACTGGTCACCCACTCTGTACGTGTGGTCTGAGAAAAGGGTATAAAAAGACCAGTTACTTCCCGCAAACAACGCGGATAGTCTGGCCAAGTCAAAGTTGTGGCTGTAATAGTATAAGAGTGCATTCTTATTAGTAAAAACAATTTTACTAATTTATTACACCATGTACGTTGAACAGTGTCAAGAAAACAATGCATTATCAGCCGAAGGGAGTAGCCAGATTTGCGTTCGCGGGATCGACAGATACTGGTGGCGCTGGCACAGGGGGAAGTGAGTCAGGACCTGAAGCTGGAGACTTCGTGCTGCTAGTGATTCCAGGCTTAGGTGTGGCATATTCTGCAGGGTCCACATAGATCTGAATTCGATTCTGACCTTTAGCTAGATTCACTCGTAACATGGCGCTGTATTTCTCATCAATCACTGGATAATTCGTTTGTTTCTTTGATGGGAAAGTGTAACCACGCACAGATACCAGCAAGCCATATTCTCCAGGCTCGCCCCAGAAGTCGAACTGACCATTGGTGTTGGTCACCTGGCTGTCTACTAATTCCCATGTCTTAGTATTAAATATCTTCACTAGAGCGAACGGAATACGCAAGTTATTGCTGGAGTCCACAACTGCTGCGTACTTGGCTTTAAGCGATAGTCTAGAGGCCACTGTAGCGCCGAGAATCATGACATATAACGCGGCAATGACAACGTTGATTAAGGTCTGGGACACCGCGACGCTAAATATAGCTAGTGCAAGTCCAGCGATGAATATGTATGGACGCACCTGGAAATAAATATCTTTAATCTTGTCCCACGGAGTCCGTTCAATGTGGGCTTTATTTTTTGCGTATCCAACTGGATACAACTTTACGTCATACACATAACTTTGCTCGCCTTTCTCGATGACGATGCTACGTGTGAACTTATCGTAGTTACTTTGTGACACTTCCAGTCTGTATGCGCCAGGCTCGATGGCAAATCCATATCTACCTTCTGGGTCGCTGACGGTTTGCTGATGCACATTTAATGTACCTTCCAGGTACAAGCGACAAGCCGCAAACGGAATAGGTTTGCCGGTCACCGCATCGATGACGATACCCCAAGTCTTGCCGCGGTTTTTACCTAGTAAGAATGCCAAGAAGTTGTAGATCAAGCCCGGAGTATTGAGCACAGTTAATGCTTGCAAAAATCCCAAGCTAAACCCGGTGGTAGCCACGATGTTGATTACTGTGTTTGCACCCAACGAGTTTACGGCTTTATCAATGATGGTGTCTTGCAAAGGTGTGCCTTTGAAGATAGTGACGTTGTTGGTAGCGGTAGCGAAATCCGTGGCGGCCTTGGTTGGGACACTACAAGCGATGGCAGAGCCACCAGCGGCAGCTGCTACTTGCTCAGGTGGAATGTTAAATATGGTTTGGCTACTAAATGTGTTTCCGCTGACATCCTGACCGGAGACGGTAATCGTACTTTCTTTGTTTGCCGGAAAGTCTTCGTTTGGATTGATGGTGAATGTATAGTCCAGAGCGCTACCGCTGGAGCTGACTTCTGGACTAGCGGCAGTGTAAGTAACGCCGTTAATAATGAACTTCAGTGAGTTAGTATCGATACCGCTGAGATTGTCGGTTATTCTGATGACTACATTTGAATTGAGAGCCACATTGGACTGGTAAGGTGTCGGAACAATGAATTGCACTTGTGGCGCTTGGGTATCAGAGACGCAGGAGCCAGCGACAAATGTGTACGAGCCGTTGACGACGCTGGTAAGCAAGTCATTACTGGTGGTGGTGTCAGCGATATTGCTATCCAAAGTCGCGCCCACGCCGTCGAAGCGGAAGGTAAAGCCACTAGTGTTGGCGGCGCCGGTAGCAGTGAACTGAATGGTGGCATAAACTTTTTTGGTAGTTAAACTGCCGATGAATGAGCCCGTAGCAATCAGAATCTTGCCTGTACTGGGATCAACCTGGTTCACAAAGTAGGATTCGTAGGCGGTTCCATTTTTCACCTGAATCCCGGGGATGTCAGGATTACTATCGATGATCTGGATTTGAGCTGGGTCATAACTAATCTCGACATCTGAAGCATTAGAATTCTCCCCAGTGGCATCTACATCTATATTTACCGACTGCGTACAGCCCTGGATCATGGTGGCACTGGCGGGATCGAAACTAAAGCTAGCAGCACTAACTTTTACTACGCCTACGCCTAGGAATGCGGCAGCGACAAGGGCGCCGGCAATAAAGTTTTGTTTTGTGAAATGCATATATCTAGACATCAAATTAATAATAAGGGCTTACAACTGTGATTACTAGTGTTAGTCTCCAGTCTTGAAAAAGTTGTAAATAGTGTTGGAAATATCTAGCGAATTTACTTTGCCGTCCTGATTAAGATCATTCTTATAGTCGCTGGTATACAGCTTGACGATCTGAGTGGATAAATCCAGAGAATTAATCTTGTTATCAAAAATGTTGCTAGTTTCTCCGGCGAGCAATACTTCACCTCCGGATGAAAAGTCAATATCGGTTTCATGATTCTCGAAACTATCGATAGACGGAAATACTTTACGCAAATGAGAATAACCTCGCAGGTAGAATGTATAAGTGCCTGGTAGCGGCGTCATGCCCAGCGCGCACAGATCAGTCAAGCTTTGTCCTTGGCTGTTAGTGGTGGTGGTAAAGGTGCCGAACAGACTGTTAGTACTGTCGTAAATGTTGACTGTGAGAATTGTGCCCCAATTATTTACTGGCGGAATACGTTTTTCTGGATACACGGTGATACCCAGCAAACAGCTGGGCACAATGGCATTGATCTGAACGTCAGCGCTGGCAGTTACACCCAAGACTCCAGACTGCGGCTGATTTAGTTTCAACCACAAGGCTACGATCAGTAAAAAAGACAGCATCAGTGCTAATGCGATCAACGTCCGAGAATTACGGTACTGCTGCTGTGTAACCATGTTAGAAAACGCCTACAGTAATAAATGTGAGAGTTTCTCTGTAACTACCAACCGATTCTATGCCAGAAGGTTTCACCTTCACTTTAAATCCAGCTACGCCCATATCCAGAGGCACGCCGCCAGAATCAAACAGTTTTACAAGGCTGGTAGGTACTTGACCGACTTTGTCGGTGGCACCACTATCGGTAAAGTCAGACGGGCTGCTGGAGATGGCGACACTGCCAATTGTGCCAGAGTTGAGTGCAGAATTAGTACTGGAATTGTTCCGCAGGCCGTAACCAGAGGTCGCGCCGGCTAAGTCACCTTCAAAGGTAGGAATATTGTCGGCAAGCGTAGTGTGTTTAAGGGCGCCGTTCAGGCCTTTGATCTGAGTAGTAATTCCGGCAATGGAGTTGGATGTGAGTCTAAAGATGATCATGTTGCCTGCAGTATTTACCACTGCGGGAGTCAAAGTACCAATGCTCAAGATGAATGGAGGATTGGTAGGGGTTGAGGTGTTGGCGGCAATATCTACATCCAAAGTGATGCTGGGATTGGCAGTGGTCGCTGATGCGCTTGGTCCCCAGGCAGACTGGGTAAAGCTAGCATCAGTACTAGAGCCATGCTGAGCTGACATCCGTACATAATATGTAGTGTTGGGATCTAGTCCAAAGATGTTGTAGCGCTGCCAAGTGGTATTGGCACTGTTGCAGATGCCGGAAACAATTGTGCCCTCCCACTCGCACTTAGGCACGAAGTCACTCATAGACAGAGTAGCTTTCAGAAATCTGGTAGTAGAGTCGACGTATGAAAATGTGACAAATGATGAAGAGGTACTGATCTGTACTGCGTATCTGGTATCGTCAGCATTGTTCTGACTGTTTATTTCTAGCTTGGCTCTGTCATAACATCCGGGCTGCGAGCATACACCTTGCATACCGAAGGCGCCCGGCAATCCTGTACATGTAGTAGATCCGTTATTGGTAGTAGTTTCAAAACATTGCACCGAAGGCACATTAGCTTCGATGGCTTTGGCTGTGCCGCCAGTTGCACTATAGGTACTGCTAGTGGTGGTGTAACTGCTTACCGGAGAAGAATTCAGCAATTGATTGTAATTGCTGCTGTCGATCACACCATTTAATGGTTCTCCAACCACTGGTTGTACCAAAGTGTAATTAGTCGAACTCAGATTTTGCGCTAGAACTGCGTTGGCAGGTAACAATAGTACCGTGATGACTGCAAGTAATGTGGCTGAAATTTTACGACGCATAGCGGGCAAGTTATTGACATTTCAGTTTATCAACTTGGTAGTCAGGCAACAACTTAACTTATTGTGGAATTTCCTGCATTTAGGTGTTGACATGAATTCTGTAACTCCTTAATATGGTGACAAGTGGAGAAAGGTGGTGAATATTAAACATATAAAACGCCTTTCAATCGCAAATAGTTCTTGTGCTTTGAACTATTTTACTGACCTATCTAAGCCTTTTTTAAGAACTTGCCCTTCTTAGTGCTTGATACTTTTCTCCACTTCTATATAAATCATGTTAATTGGTGAGTTCGCCAGTCCACTGGGTGACAAAAACCGTGTGGCACTGCCCAAGAAACTCCGAGACGACTTGCAAACAGAGTTGGTTGTGACACGCGGTTACGAAGAATGTTTGCTGATAGTAGACGTCCAACGCTGGCAGACTTTGATCGCGGAAGTAAATAAGCGTCCGCTACTTAGTTTATCGGTGAGAGACACCAAGCGGTTTCTATTGGGAGGCGCATTTACGATTAGCTTAGATAACCAAGGACGTTTTGTAATTCCGGAAAGCTTAATGACATTTGCCCATATTGAATCTGAAGTCGTTTTTATCGGTGTCGGCGAATGGATCGAGATCTGGGACAAACAACGCTGGCAACATAAATTAACAGAGCTGAGCCAAAATTCGGCCGATATTGCAGATAGACTAAATGAATCACATACCGGTCTTTAAAAACGAAATTATCGCAGGTCTAAACATTCGTCCTGAAGGGACTTATGTCGACATGACATTGGGTGGCGGTGGACACGCACGTGAGATTTGGAACCAATTAAAAACTGGTACCCTGATTGCTTACGATGTGGATGCGGATGCCTTAGCGGCTTTCAGAAATAGTATTTCTGATGCTGACAGCGATAGTAAGAAATTAATTCTGGTAAATCGCACTTTTAGTAGCCTAAAAGATACGTTAGCTGAACTGGGTATTGAACACGTAGACGGAATTATTGCGGATTTGGGTTGGTCTACTGATCAATTAAATTCAATTCCCGGTTTAGCTTACGACACAGAGCAAGAAACAGACTTGGATATGCGGTTGGATAAATCGCTGACTACCAAAGCCAGTGACTTAGTCAACGGCATGTATCGCCCGGAACTCCTAAAGCTGTTTGAAGTATATGCGGATATTACCGGAAACGAAGCCAAGCGGTTGGTGGATGCGATCATTGAAGTTCGCAAACGCAAGCCAATAGTTACAAACGTTGCACTTTTACAAATTATAGATTCTACTTTGCCTTCGGCTATTAGACGCGGTTCCCGCTCTGGAAGCCGAGTGTTGCCAGCAAGGGTGTTCCAGGCGCTACGGATTGCCGTCAATGATGAACTGTCCAGATTACAATCCGTTTTGCCCCAAGCCTGGAATGCCCTAGTTGCTGGCGGTACTTTACAGGTAATTACATTCCACTCCGGTGAAGATCGGATAGTCAAGCACATGCTTGCGAAGTGGGTGGCCGAAGCTAAAGCAGAATACTTATTTAAAGATGGATTTCTCAGACCTTCCGTAGCCGAGCTGCGGGAGAATTTACGCGCTCGCAGCGCCAAGCTGAGAAGCATTAAGAAATTATGAACCTAGAATCACAAACTAAAATTGTTTCCAATATTAATCGCTACTTCCTGCGTGTGGCTGGAGTATTGATTGTGTTATTTGTGGTAGCGCAATTTATCGTGCTGGCGACCTTAGGGACTAAGGGAGCAGAGATTGCTCGCATTCGCATGCAGAAAGACAATTTGCGTCTGCAGAACGAATATATGCGTTCTGAGATTGACAAAGCTAAGACTTTAGGACAAATTGAGACAGGTTTACGCGATACGTTTAATCTACAAGACAGCGGGATTCGCGTTATCTACAATACCAACTCTGGAACTAGCTTAGGATCTGCGGACGTAAACTCAGGAAGATAGCCGCGGCTAAAGCTTTTGCGGTTGTGCGCTTTGCGATGTCGCTTCTCATTTACACCCTGCCTAATTTGAACAGTAAACTATGCAAAATAGTCTGGTACCATCAAAAATCCGGTTGATCTATATCAGCATATTCTGTCTGGCAGCATTGTTGCTGCTATTTGCATTCCGATGGCAAGTGGTGGAAGGCGCCAGATTCACTAGTATTGCTTCATCCCGTACAGTTGACACCGTAATTCCCGCCTTGCGCGGGACTATTTATGCCGCCGATGGCTCGACTTTAGCGTATTCGGAACCTCGCTATGATGTGTACGTGTACATGCCGGAGCTGACATTCGCTGAAGACAAGGGGCTGCAAACTCGTCAAGAATTTGCAGCGAAAGTTTCTACAGTGATCGATACTACTGCCGAACAGCTAGCAAAGA
>CAYXSB010000011.1:0-16323 GCA_964466865.1 uncultured Candidatus Saccharibacteria bacterium | reverse complement strand
CAATGCGCCATTGGAGCCGATGCCAACGCGAACAACTACCCATGTTGTGCCTGAGACGCCAGCACCAGCTGATGCTGGACCTGCAAAAGTCGTAGGTAAACCGACAACACCAGCAGTGGTAAGCGTTCCAGCAGCTAAACTTGCTTCCGCGGCAATGCCAGCTCCTAAAGTTCTGGTTGTGCCTCAAGCGGCGACCGAACCTAAGCCGACAACACAGACCTCTGCGGCAGTTGTTGCTCAAAAGGCTGCTGATCAACCGGCAACAGAGCCGAAGGCGGCACCGTCAGAATCTTCTGCGAATGCGTCAGGAACTATTGATCCGATGGTGATGACCGGGATTGATTTCCTGGCATTCATTCGTGAGCAGTCGAATTCGAATCCCCAACGTGCCGAAAAGGCTGCATGGTGGGTGATCGATTTGCTTCGTGACAATAATGTCACGAAGGATACCCTTATTAAAGCTGGAGTGTTCCAGGGAAGCGTTAACCGGCTGCTAGCGAAGGGTGAGGACAGCTTCGTGGTTGGTCAATTCCTGAGTGCAGTCACTTATGAGCTGTTCTGGAAGGCTAATAAGCCTACCGATATCACAAGTGCCGGGCCGTTGGGTAAGCTGATTGATGAGTTGAAGGCCAAGTAACCTAATTCGAGGTTTTAATATCAGGCCGCTACGATAAGTAGCGGCCTTTTTCACGTCTAAATCATTGCCTAATTATCCTGAATACGGTATCATCTCAACGCTATGGCACGTACATGCGAACTTACAGGCAGAAAAACATCAACCGGCCACACTCGAAGACATCAACGCGGTTCAAGCGGAGGTGTAAGCGGTCCGTGGTCTCGTAAAGCTCCTGCTAAGAAACGCACTTGGAAGCCAAACCTAACTGTAGTGAAGGTGGTATCTGAGGGTAGAGAGCAAAAGATGAAATTATCCATGAAGGCATACAAGCGTATCCGCAAATACGGTAGCTTGCAGGGCGTGACTTTAGCTACGAATGCTAGATAATATTAAGTAGAAATTTCAAGGACCGGGTAACCGGTCCTTTTTTGTAGGCAAAAATTTCGCCTCCCGGTATTCCAGGAGGCGAGTTGTTTATGAAGGGCTGCCGACGCTTGATCTGATTAGCCTGTCGCCGTAATGTACGGACAGAGGTAAGCCGAATAGCAGCATAATCAACGTTATCAGCATCGCAAGCGCGAACACGATAGCGCAACTTTTTACCAATGGACTCTGGTTGCTAATCCGCTTTGCTCCTTGCCAGAAGTTCTCCTTCTTAGAAATTAGATAGGTATATCCAATTAGAAAGTAACCCAGATACCAGTAGGTTGCTTGGGAAGCGTTACCTTTGGATATGATGTACAGAGCTGTACTAACCACACCCGTAACTATTCCAGCCCAAAAGCACAGCCGCATGATCCTCAGACGTCTTGTCAGCATTTTGCACCTCAACTTTCTGTATGTAGGATTTTACCATAACAAACACGAATCTTGTTTGAGCCTATTCTTACTACATTCTGAGTCCTACTATCTACCTGCTGCTGTGATAGAATAGCCTGAATTATCCTTTCCGTATGTTAGATCAGTTCTGGCAGCTGCTTACCCATGACATTGCTATCGACCTAGGAACCGCGACGACTTTGGTTGCAGTCAGAGGCGAAGGCGTGGTCATCAACGAACCTTCGGTAGTTGCCGTAAATCAGAAAAACAAACAAGTGCTAGCCGTAGGAGTCGAAGCTAAGAAAATGATTGGTCGTACACCAGCCAGCGTAGTGGCAGTGCGTCCGTTGCGAGATGGCGTAATTTCCGACTTCGATACCGCAGAAGCCATGATTCGCTACTTCATTCAGCGGGTTTACCGCAACTATGGTGGGTCATTCAAAATCAATAAACCCAGAGTAGTGATTGGAATTCCTTCATTAATTACGGAAGTGGAAGCGAGAGCAGTGCAGGATGCGGCGCGTAGTGCAGGAGCGCGCAAAGTATATGTGATCGAAGAGCCAATCGCAGCCGCAATTGGAGTAGGCTTACCGATCGAAGACGCGATTGGGAGCATGATTGTGGATATCGGTGGGGGCACTACAGATATCGCGGTAATTTCTATGGGTGGATTGGTTGTGGACAACACTATCAAAATTGCCGGAGATGAGATGGATGAAGCAATTGTCGAGTATGCGAAGCACAAATACAATATTCTCATCGGCGAGAAAATGGCCGAAGATATCAAGATCAAGATTGGCTCAACTTATATTCTCAAAGATGAAATGCAGGCGGACTTAAGTGGTCGCGATTTGATTACAGGCTTGCCGAAGACAATTACGGTTAGTAGTATTGAAATTCGCGAAGCTTTAGAAAAAGTGGTGGAGAAAATTTACGAAGCTACACGCGAAGCAATCGAACGCACGCCGCCAGAAATCTTGGCAGATTTGATAGATAAAGGTATCGTGATTGTAGGTGGTGGCGCATTGTTGCGAGGACTCGATAAATATTTAGCAGAAAGACTGAAAACACCTGTGAGAATTGGAGAAGATCCGACACGTGCTGTTGTAAACGGCGCTTACAAACTTCTCGATGAAATAGATTTGCTGGAGCGGATACAGGTAAAAGATTCTGCATTCTTGTAAATCCTGACACATGGACAAATACCTCACAGCGCTTCCAAAACTGGTGGTGATGCTGATAATCAGCTTAGGACTATTTCTGGTCTCCAATCTCGGAGTCTTCAATGATCTTCAGGGTGCGGGGATGAATTTAAATTTGGCAATTTCCAAGCCGTTCATTGGTGTGATTCAGAAAGTCGATGATGGCTGGCATCTCGTGACCAACTTACAGCAAATTCAGGTGGAGAATCTGCAGCTGAAAGACCAAATTGCACAGCTAAACCAACAGCTAGCAGATATGCAGTCGACGCAGAGTCAGAATCAACTATTACTCAGTCAGCAGAATCTTCAACTTCCGCATAATTCTCCTCAACTTATTTGTCCGGTTGCACGTTACGAATACATCCCTGCACCTGGCTATATCTATGTCAGCGTTGGGATAAAGTCCGGCGTGAAGCCTGGCGATCTAGCAGTACGTTACAACTATGTCGTTGGCCAAGTGATTGCCCTGTATGGAGACTATGCCAAGGTCAGGCTGTTGACTGCAAATGACACCAACATGCCAGTACATGTTGGAGACAAGGGAGCAGTGGGTAAGTTTGTGGGCGATGCTGGATTGAGTTTTAAAGTGACTGATGTCGATCAAGCGGCAGAAGTAAGTGTCGGTGATAACGTCAAACTTCTGGACGCCACAGGTGAAGATTTACCAGGGTATATCGTAGGCCGGGTGTCGCAGATTACTGGGTTGGATTCGGATGCAACCAAGACGCTGCAGGTAGACAGCGGGCTGGACTTTAGTAAGCTTGATTACGTAATTATTGTCGCCAACCATGTCTAAGGCTGTGATTGTAACCATATTTTTAATTCTAGCTTTGCTGCTTGATAGCTTGGCAGGGCAGTCAGGAGTACTATCGATAATTGATTTTGCTGGAT
Organism: uncultured Candidatus Saccharibacteria bacterium; assembly: GCA_964466865.1. Lineage (GTDB taxonomy): Bacteria > Patescibacteriota > Dojkabacteria > J137 > JAEUSD01 > CAYXSB01. The sequence goes on along the minus strand of CAYXSB010000011.1, from coordinate 12,795 downwards.
TATATTTGATCTTGGTATGGTTTAACCTGTCTCCTAGCTCTGAAGAGATGACGTGGCTGCTGTGTTTAGCCATCAGTATTGTGTTTGGATTATTCCGACAGCAAAATTTAGGGCTATTGATCTTGTGCCTGACGATCGCACTCACACTTGGATTTGGCTTGTGGCAGCTTACTGGACGTAATTTCGACTATCATCTAGTAACCATTTTAGGATTCTTTAGTACTTTGGCAGTAGCATCAGTAATTGTCGGAAGTGAGGATATGTTGCGAGCCTTGGTCTACATTGTCATAAATTCTGTTTTAGCATACGTGTTGCAGTTCTTGGTGATGCGCAACGAAGTTGGAAACACCCGTCATAGCCATAAGTACAAATAATGTCGAGAATCCCTAGAGCCATAAAAATAAATGAGATTGAATCACTAAGGCAGATTACCGCTGGTAGCAGCTGGAAGCTGTTGTCTAGGTCGACTGCTGTATTGCTGCCTATTACTGTCGCGTTTGCGCTGTTGATCCTAGTGACGGGAAATGTGCAGGTAAGTGCTGGCGCTCAAAGCGTATATCGTTCCGAGCAGAATGTGGTGACCACCAAAACCGTGACCCCGCCGCGTGGACTATTTTATGATCGCAACGGTCAGAAACTGACAGCAAATGTCGATAGTTATACCTTATCGCTCAAACCAGGTGATTTCCCCGGTGATAAACTGGACGCTGTGCTTGGCATCATCAGTAAAGACTCGAACGTTTCAGTAGACGATTTGAAAGTGAAAGTACAAGGGCATACCAGTGACGCAATCCCCTTACTAACTGGATTGACCTCAGCCCAAACGATTATCTTGTCCAATAGCCTTAAAGATCTGCCAGTCAACATTGTTACGGACGTAAAGCGCCAATATTTATTTCCCACCGAATTTGCTCAGGTCATTGGCTACACGGGCCTTGCAGATGCGAACGACATCAAAGCTGGATTTACCTCTACCGATGAAGTCGGTAAGTACCGGTTAGAAAAGGTGTTGGATTCGCAGTTGCGGGGAGTGAAAGGGCAAGTAGCAAATACTGCCGCAGGTCCATCCACAGTCGACAGCGTGGCAGGTAACAATGTATTTCTGACGCTGGATGCTCAATGGCAGCAGTGGCTGTACAAGATTATGGGCAATCAGGTAGACCAGCTAGGTGGAGAAGGCGGAGCCGCTGCTATCGTGGATGTGAGCAATGGAGATGTGCGCGGTTACGTGTCCTACCCCAGTTTTGATCCCAATAAGTTTGCTGATGGCATCAGCTCTGCGGACTACAATCAACTACTGGCAGATATTCGCAAACCGCTAATCGATAAAGTCATCAGCACTCAAACTTCTCCCGGGTCAACTTACAAACTGATTGCTGCATATGCAGCTCTGCAATATGGCGCCATCGATGGCAACTTCCATGTGTTTTCCAATCGTTGTATGCAAGTTGGAGACCATCCATTCTGCGAATATGGGCATTTCTTCATTGGAGATATGGACGTGGTGAGAGCATTGGCTCGGTCAAGTAATATATTCTTCTGCACATCCATACTCAAACTTTCTGCCGAGCAGGGATTTCAAAAGTATATCGACGCTGCCAAGCTAATGGGCATGGGTAGCCCTACGGGAATTATTCTGGATGGAGAAGTATCTGGGATCCTGGCCACGCCAGATCTGAAGACTAAGCTCTATGGACAACAGTGGTTTGAGGGTGACACCTGCAACAGTATTATTGGGCAGGGGATGACGGCAGTGACACCGCTGCAGATGGCAATGATGGTAAGCACGTTCTATAACGGCGGCAACTACTATCAGCCAAACATTATCGACAAGATTACTGACCAAGACGGCAATGTAGTGCAGTCGGACTTTCATAAGCTGGAAAGAACCATCCCTATGTCTGACAACACTACATCTTTAATCCAGGCCGGCATGTACAATGTGGTAAATACTTCTGAAGGCACGGACTACTGGTACTTGCACTTCGTACCGCTCAATTTCTATGCCAAGACTGGTTCCGCAGAGACTTATGATGTCGTAAATGGCCAGATTATCCCTAAGGTTGATGGTTGGATCGAAGGTAAGTTTGACTATCAGGGAAAGACATTTGCCTTTGCTGCAGACATTAAATTCGCTGGTGGGGGCTGGAATGCTAGTCAGGTGATGATGCGCTTCGGCAATTGCTTAGTTAACAACTTTGCTGACGGTTGTGATCAAATCTGAAACTGATGAATTGCGAAAGTTCACATTAGCCTTAGCTGCAAGCTCTGGTGTTGGTCCGGTTACCTTCCAAAAGCTGTTTCAAATACATAACACCATTGATGTAGTCTATACAGCTTTTAAAGCTGGAGACCTGCCGATCAAACTGACAAATGAGATTCGGCGGTCATTGACGATAGATTGGGAAGTATCCCTCAAGGAGCCAGTGAAATATGTATGTGTGTGGGAACCGGAGTATCCACGGTTGCTGAGACAGATCACTGACCCACCTATCGTGTTATTTTACATTGGCAATCCTGAGCTCCTGGCAGCAACCAAATTAGTATCTGTCGTCGGGACACGCAAATACACTAGCTATGGCAAGACGGCGACCACCGAAATCGTGTCAGAGCTAGCACGCAGCGGAGTAACTATAGTCAGCGGGATGGCTTTTGGGATCGATGCATTAGCTCACTTAGCTACAGTTTCTGAGACAGGTCAGACTATTGCAGTACTTCCCGGTCCGGTTGATGCACCTATTCCTGTACAAAATAGCTATATTTACGAACGAATTTTAAAGTCTGGAGGTTTAGTTATATCGGAAATATTCCCTGGTGCACAAGTAAATGCTGGCATGTTCGCTCATCGTAATCGGATTGTGGCTGGTATCAGTCCCGGCACGTTAGTAATCGAGGCAGGGGAGCGCAGTGGAGCTTTAATCACTGCCAATCTAGCTTTCGACTATGCTCGTGAGGTCATGTCCCTGCCAGGAAGAATAACTGACAACTCTAGCAGTGGAACTAATCAGCTGATAAGAAGTCATAAAAGTTCTTTAGTAACTAGCGCAAATGACGTATTGGCATGTTTGGGCTATACTCCTAGTCTTGAAGTTGAGAACCGGATACTTAGCCAGCTTTCTGTGGAGGAGCAAAGGCTGGTCGTAGCAGTTAGCACTGGTGGTAAGTTAGAGGACATATGCGCCTTAGTTGACAGCACACCTGATGATGTCATATCGTTGCTGATGTTACTGCAAGTTCGAGGAGTGGTAGGTCAGGATGAGTACGGAGATTATTTTGTAATTAGCCAGAAATGAAACTAGTCATTGTAGAGTCACCGGCCAAGGCCAAGACAATCGAAAAGTATTTAGGTAAAGACTATAAGGTCAAATCTTCCAAGGGGCATATAGTTGATTTGCCTAAGTCCGGTCTTGGCGTGGACGTCGACCACGAATTTGAACCAGAATACATAGTCACTAAGCAAGCTGTGCTTACAGAGTTGAAGCAGGCGCTTAAAGGTGCGACGACTTTGGTGCTGGCATCCGATCCGGACCGCGAAGGGGAAGCTATTGGCTGGCATGTAGCCAGAGAACTGAAACTAATTGATAAAGCAGGTAGACATATCAATAAAAAGATTGCTTTGGAGCGAATTGTGTTTACTGAGATTACCAAAGAAGCTGTGCAGCATGCTGCTGAAAACCCACGCAAGATTGATATGAATCTTGTAGATGCGCAACAAGCACGCAGAATACTGGACCGCTTGGTTGGATATAAATTGTCACCATTACTGTGGAAGAAGATCAGATATGGCCTTTCCGCAGGGCGCGTACAATCTGTAGCTGTGCGTTTAATTGTGGATAGAGAGCGCGAGCGTGAAAGCTTCAAGCCAGATGAGTATTGGCACTTAATTGCCGACATCGATCTTAAGGCCAAGCATAAGGTCAAAGCTTTATATAAGCTGAAAGCAGACCAAGAGCAGAGTGATGACGAAGATGCACCAGAAGCCTTGGACTACGATCCTACTGAGATCAAGTTGCCTTTCGAGTTGATTCAAAAGCTTGGCAAAAAGATCGAGCTGAAATCGCAAAAAGAAACTGAGACGGTAGTAAGTAAAGTCGAATCGGAAAAGTGGATTGTCAAAGACGTGAAAACTGAAGAAGTTCGCAAGTTTCCATCACCACCGTTCTCTACTAGTACATTACAGCAGGTCGCAGCGAATAGACTGGGATTTGCTTCTGCCAGAACTATGAAAGTAGCTCAGAAGCTGTACGAAGCAGGTCACATTACTTATATGCGTACTGACTCGCTGACACTATCACAACAAGCATTAACTGCCGCTCGCAAATATTTAGCTGGCGCCTTAGGTGATAACTACATTCCAGCAGAGCCTATCATCTACAAGAGCAAGTCCAAAGTTGCCCAAGAAGCTCATGAAGCGATTAGACCAACTCACTTTGAAAAAGACAGTCACAAGTTAAGTTTGACTGGAGATGAGGAACGTCTGTACAAACTAATACGTGAGCGAGCTTTGGCTTCACAGATGTTGCCGGCAGTCCTAGAGAGTCATACCATAAGAGTAGACGTTGATGACTATACCTTCCAGGCAATTGGCAAGCACGTGAAGTTCAAAGGCTACCTGGAAGTATACCCAGATAAAGTTTCTGAATTTGATCTGCCAAAGTTGGAAATTGGGCAAGAAGTTTTCCCGGAGACTTTACTTGGCACTCAGCATTTCACCCAACCACCAGCCAGATTCTCCGAAGCATCTTTGATTAAGGAACTTGAAAGACTAGGTATCGGTCGTCCGTCTACGTATGCGCCAATTATTCAGACTATTCAAGCGCGTAAGTACGTCGAAAAAGATGGTCGATACTTCATCCCCACAGATACCGGCAAAGTAGTAACTGACTTGCTAGTAAAGTATTTCTCCGAGATCGTAGATGTGGGATTCACGGCGAAAATGGAAGATGATCTAGACAATGTGGCTAACGGTCAGGAAGAATGGGTAAAGATGTTAAGTGATTTCTATAAGCCGTTCTCCACAAACCTTGATAAACAAGACAAAAAAATCAAAAAAGAAGAATTTACTAAGCTCGGAGACTCTAAAGAAAAATGTCCCATTTGCGGAAAGCCAATGATTATCAAATTAGGTCGGTTCGGTCGATTCCTTAGCTGTAGTGACTTTCCGAACTGTAAGGGCATGATGTCGATGGAGGGAGAAACTGAAGAAGATGTACAGAACAAAGTAAATACTGCAGAATTTAAAGCGTCTTACTTGTCAGCGCCAATGACCGACGATGGCAGACCGTTCTTGTTGAAGCACGGCAAGTTTGGTGAGTTCTGGGCTCATCCAGATTATCCAAAGGTAAAAGATGCTAGACCTCTGGAGCTTCAGCCAGAAAAGATAATTGAGCTGTACGGACATCCACCCAAGACTGATGATGGTCGCGATTACCAGCTGAAGAGTGGTAAGTTTGGTAAATTCTGGGCTCACCCGGATTATCCAGCGGTAAAAGATATAATCAAAATCGCCAAGGGCGGCGTCCCGGCAACTGCTAAAAAACAAGCATCACGCAGCAAGCGTGGTGGCAAAAAATCGCGAAAACGTAGTTAGTTTCACTCTCAGGACTAGCTATCTACTAAACCCTTGCTACCTCTTTCTCACTGGTTTAACATACCTAAAGTTAATTACTCTCATATGGAATTTAGTCCGATGAACTCAGCCAGAGAGGAAATGAAGCATAACGAGCATATGTCTCAGATGCCGATGTCTTCTGGTAACACTGCCCCACGAAAGGAGGGTAAAAATCTCATGCCGATGCCATTCAAACAACTCATGTCCATGAAGTTTTTAGTTGTAGTTATTTTGTTGATTCAGTTGGTGATCTTGGCATTCATTTTGCCATTTAGCCCGTTGTATATATTGCAGCAGCAAACAGTCACCAATCAAGTAATCAACGAAGTTTCCAAGCTTACTCCAGTGAATGTGAATGAACAACCACAGGTTGCAGTTGTAGCTGATGCCGAAGTCTTGCGCAAAGCAAATGCTGTCCAAGCTCAAGTTTACAAAGATGCAGCAAATGGTGATTACGTATTGGTTTACTCCGATAAGATGATTATTTATCGTCGCAATGACAATAAGATCGTATATCAGGGTGACAGCCCGGCAACATTAGCCGACAAGTCCCAGAAATCAATCCAAGACGCTATTGTCGCTAAGGCAAAATCTGCTAATTTGATTGCTGCTGATTCTACAGAGACACCACAATTGTCTTCGGTAACTGATGCGGCTCAAGTTAAAGCTCAAGATGCCAGCTTCTACGCTAACGTAGCTAATGGCGATATCATTGCATTGTTCCCTAGCGCGAAGGTTGTGGTTCTATACAGACCAAGCACTGGTGATATGGTGAATAGTGGTACATTCAACACCACCATCAGTCCTAAATAATAGTATCTGGTAGTTTTTTGAATCCCGCACCTAAGCGTAAGCGCACGGTGCGGGATTTTGTCTCTCCAGCAAGGGATATTCGGACACAGCTAATTGACATGAAAATTTGCACTAAAGTCCAAATCTGTTTACAATAGTACATTGCACACATAACTATTTTGACTGCCTTTTTGCGTCCAAAAAAGACCTATATGGTCCTGAGGCGTGGGCTAATATTTACAGTAATAGCCTTGCTGTCATTGGCGTACCTACGTCCGGTTGCCGTTTCTGCGACTATAAACCAAACAATCAATTTCCAATCCAAGATCGTCCTCAAAACCACTGGCCTGAATTTAACTACAGGCACTCCTGCATGTGTCAAAAGCGGAGCAGACACATGTGACTTCCAAATCCGCATTTGGAGTGATCCGACTTCTACGGACACTACCTCAGGTACAGGTAAATTATTATTCACGCAGACTTTCCAAGATGTAGAGATCGGGGACAACAATGGCATCTTCAATCTGGCCATGAACTCCTGCGGATCTAGCCAGTCTGGAAACTCTGAATGGGGCACTAGTACTGGCACGTGTACAGCCACAGATGATTCTGATGCTGATAGCGATCCGGGTGTGAACTTCGATCGCAGTGATTTGTGGGTAGAAGTATCATTTGCGGATACAGATACTTCGGGTAGTCTCGGCACGTTCTCGGAAGTGTTTAGTCGTCAGCCGTTTCGGAGCGTACCAAGCGCGTTTCACGCACAAGAAGCGAGTACATTGAGTGGAATTGCACCCACAGGCTTCGTGCAACTTCAACCAGCAGCAGCGCAGGCTGCTACTGATACAACCAAAACCTTAATTTTTCTCAATGAGACCGGAGCAGGGACGCCGGATTTACTAAACTTGCAAGTAGGCGGCACTTCGGGATTTCTCGTCGACAATAGTGGTCAGACCTCCACCAGGAGGCTAGCTTTGTGGGACGCGACACCAGTTACAACCGCGTATTTAAGTATTAGTAACGGTACCAACAAGCAGACATCGGGCAATCTAAATGCCATTGATGTTGGGACAATTACTAACACTAGCACGGGTGGAGTGACTAAAGGTATAAGCAGCGTAATTACCAGTGGCACTACTAATGCTCCAGGTAATTTGATTGGTATTTCTGGAGCTTCAACGTACGCCTCATCCACCAGTTCTGCGATCACTACTGAAGGTGTAGTCGGGACGGCAACAGCCACGGGAGCAGCCACAATTACTAACCTTTATGGTGGTGACTTTCTCGCTACTAATAGTGCAGCCACAGTGACATTGATAAGAGGCGCCCAAGGTTTTGGAGCGAACTCTGCAACTACAAACTTTCTTGAGGGTACTTATGGCTCTATCACAAACAACGCCAGCTCTACGGTCAATAACAATGGCTTCGGAGCCTATGGGGAAGCCTTTAACTCTGGTACGGTCACAGGCAGTCTATATTCTCTAGGCGGAGTTATCACCAATAATTCCGGAGGTCTGGTGAGCACGGATCTGGCCGGCGTTGGTGAGACCGTGACTAACAGCTCAGGTGCCACTGTTAGCGGCAATCTACTCGGGACCAGTAACCTGGTGAGTAATGCTGGCACTGTAACTGGAAATACTTATGGCATAAGCTCGACGTTAACAAACACTGGCACCACGGTATTCTTAATCGGGGCAGGTGGGTACGCTACAAATAGCACTGGCACAGTCTCTAATACTATTTACGGTGTGGATGGACAAGCGACCAACAGTCATGGGACGGTGGTGGGCACTTACGGCGCAAACCTGATAGGTACCACTTCTTCAGGAGCCACGGCAACTGGGAGAACTGCAGGTGCATTGCTTACAGGCACAAACTCAGGAACAACTGCCAACCTCATGGGCGCAAGAGGAATCCTGACAAATAATTCTTCTTCGAGTGTTACCAACGAAGCCGGCATATTCTATGGTACGGCCACGAACTCCGGGTCTATTACAAATAATTTTTATGGAACTCTTGGCAATCCAACCAATTCCGGCACTGTGGGTGGAAATTTTGCTGGGGCGGCTGGTATTCTGGTCAATAGCGCCTCATCGACTGTCACAGGTTCTATTTTCGGTACAGATGGCTCTGTAAATAACTCTGGAAGCGGCGGCTTCTTGATCGGTGCGTTTGGTGGATTTACTAATAATTCTGCAGGATCAGTAACCAGCGTATCGGCAAGTTTCTATGGGAATTCAACTAACAATGGGACTTCGCCTACTATTGCAGGCTACTACAGTTTATTAACCAACGGCTCCACGGCAGTAGGTGCACCTACTGTTTACGGTATGTTCAATAGCGTAACTAACTCTGGCACTGCCGGATTCTTGTACGGCACGCGTCAAACTGTGGCTGTTAACAGTACTGTAAATAACAGTGTATGGGGTGGTACATTTGAGGTAACTAATGCCGCTAGTTCTAGTCAAGTTCAAGGAGTATTAGGCCAGGCTATAAACAACAGTGGTATTACAATTAGCGGAATACTTGCTGGAACAAATGGAATTGCTACTAACTCTGGCACTACTACTAACGTTGAAGGTGCACTCGGGCAGGCTACAAATAATTCCAGTGGTAGCACAGCTAACGTCATCGGCGTAAACGTGTTTAGTACTAATGCCGGGACTGTGTCTGGCAGCGTGTATGGTGAATTATTGACAGTGAACAACAACTCGGGAGCAACTCTGACGGGTAGCGTGTTTGGTGTATCTTCAGGTGCAACTAATACAAGCACTACGACGAGCTTCCTTGAAGGTGTATTGGGTCAAGCTACAAATGCTACCAGCTCGACGGTCACTAATCAGATATTTGGTGTAAACGGTATTGCAGGTAACACTGGTACAACTGGTTACGTAATTGGGGCAGCTGGTCAAGGTACAAATAATTCCGGCGGTAATGCTACTAGTGGCTTGTATGGGATAGAGGGCCTCGGTACTAACTCCGGCACGGTCGGGTTCCTGACTGCGGCTCTTGGAAATGGTGTGAATAATTCTTCCGGGACAGTTACCGGTGCGTTGATTGGAGTTGATGGTGACGTATCTAACTCAGGTGCGGCCGGAGCTGGAGCATTAAGCGGAATTGAGGGAGTACTAGGAAAAGCTACAAATAATTCTACAGGTAATGTTACCGGCAGCGTCTGGGGTCTGAACGCTATAGTATCAAATACTGGTACGGTATCTGCGGATATCTATGGTGTAGATAGCCAGGTTACCAACGTTACCGGTGCTACTACCACCTCCAGCAACTTATTCGGCTATCACGCCAGCATTACTAACAATGCCACCATAGCTAATATCTATGGTGAGTATTTGAACTTTATACCTACCACCAAAGCCACGACTGGTGGTTACGGGATTTATCTAGATACTGTAGACACCGGTACAGTAAACAACTACGGCATATACATTAACGGTGCCAGTGGTGGTACAGGGACAAATGCGGCCATATTCGTTAATGGAGGAGATATTTTGGCGACAGCACCGACAACTGCAGCAACATCGCAAACTGCTGGCACTATAGAGTCCACGAATAATATTGGACAGTATACAGATAGCGCAGTTGGTGTAGATGGTTTACCCATCATCTCATACTATGATGTTACGAATGGAGACTTGAGAGTAGCTCATTGTGACAACGTAGCGTGTTCTTCTACCACGATTACACTGGTAGACGCCGGTACAGCTGGCGCTAACGTCGGTCAATACACGTCTATCGCTATCGGCTCCGATACGTTCCCAGTGATTTCTTACTATGACGTAACCAATACTTCATTGAAGGTGGCCAAGTGCGTAGATGTGAAATGTTCAGGGGCGGCCACCATTACCACTGTAGACAATACAGCAACGGATACAGGGCAATACTCGAGTATTGCGATCGGCGTAGATGGGTTCCCCATAGTCTCATATGACGATGCTACCGCGGCTAACTTGAACTTGAGAGTGGCTCACTGTACGACCTTATCCTGCTCAGCAGCAACTTTATCCAATGCAGAAGCCACTAACAGCGTAGGTACACATACTTCTATTGCAGTACCACGCGATGGCTTACCAGTAATTGTGTTTACAGATGTAACCACAACTGATGATAGGATTCTCAAGTGTTCCAACCTTGATTGTAGCGCCGGTACGAGTACGGTATTGGACAATAGCGGTACGTCGACAGGTACATTTAACTCGATTATGATTGGCTCTGACGGATTACCAATTGTAGCTCTATTCGATGTCACTAACGCAAACTTGCGTGTGGCTCACTGCTCGAATTCTAACTGTACTACTAATACCCAAACAGCCGTTGATGCATCTGCGAATAACGTGGGTCAGTGGAGCTCGATAGCTATGGGTAAAGATGGCATGCCAATCATTAGCTATGGAGATGCAACTTCAGGAGACTTATGGGTAGCTCATTGTGAAGCACAGGATTGTAGCGGAACTTCGAGACTTACCGACGTGGAGTCAACTAACACAGTGGGTCAGTACACTTCGGTTGTAGTTCCTGAAGATGGCCTGCCTTTCATTGTTCACTACGATGCAACCGGTGGTAACCTAGATTTGCGATATGTTAAATGCGCTAACCCTGATTGTAGTTTGACTGCGTTTGACGGTCTGACTGGTGGTTCGAATATCGGTTCACGCACTAACTTCTTCAACCAGGTATATGCCAACGACTACAATGGTATGTCGTTCAACATTAACAACTTCGACTTGGCTGAAGAATATGATGTGGTGGATACTTCGATCGAGGCTGGTGATGTTGTTAAGTTTAAAAATGATGCCAGCGATAACTTAGCCATTGAAAGAGCCGGAGGCGATGGCAATACATACGATAACAATGTGATTGGAGTAATCAGTACTGACCCCGGGTTATACTTGAAGGACTGGAAAGCCAGTAAGACTGATGGTCGACCTGTAGCACTGGCGGGTAGAGTGCCAGTGAAGGTAACTAATGAGAATGGTGCAATTAAGCGTGGTGACTACCTCACAGCGAGCAGCAAAGCCGGTTACGCTATGAAGGCCACCAGTGGTGGAATTATCATCGGTAGAGCCATGGAAGACTTCCCGGCAGCCAGCAGCACTGGCTCAACAGATAGCCAATTAGTGCAGCAAAAGATTACTGATGATCAGCAGCAAGGGCAGCAATTGATTGACCAGATGGTGCAAACCGGAGATATAAAGGCTGATCAAACTGATGCTGCCAAAGATGTGGTTACTAACGCTGTAGTTGCAGACAATATCAGTCAGTCATCTCAGGTTGCTGACAAGACCGTTAGCGAGGGTAGAATAATGATGTTCATCGGAGTGGGATACTTAAATGATGGGCTATTCGCGCCAAAACCGACATTAACTGCGGATGACATATTCACTACCAATGCTGACAAAACTGAATTTACGATGACCAAGTTACTAACTGTACAGTCAACCGTATCAGCTACTAAGTTTGCCAGCATTAAAGGCAGCGACTTGGTGCTACAGATTACGTCGGCTGGTAACTTATTCAAAGTCCTTAACTCAGCAGGTGACAGCATCTTTGGAGTTGATGAAAATGGTAAGCTCACACTTAAGGGCGGTGACAATTCCAGCATCGGGACCACAGTAGTTCCAGCTGGACAAACAGAGGTTCAGGTCGCAAACACGTCTGTTACTGATAAATCTCAAATTCATATCACTCTCGATCAGTTTGTGCTAAATAGAGTGAAAGATGTAACTCCTGGTGTCGGTTTCACGATTGAGATTGGGTCTGCGCTGGATTCTGACGTAAAAATTAACTACCTGGTCATCAACTAATATGAAGAATATTATCTTAGCTATATTCGTGGGTGGACTCATTTGCATGGGGTTTTTGACATACAGCTTTTATCAGAAGTCGGTGAATCCTAGCTACTATGACAATTTTCTATTCAAGCAGTCTGACACCTACCAAACAATGAAGGACAACATTGAGAAAGTAGTTGATGTACCAGCAGAGACTCCTAGTATCGCTCAGGTCGCTGACATCGCTACGCTCAAACAGTCGAAGCCAGAAGTATACGCAGCAGCAGAAAATGATGATGTCATATTTCTGTACAGCACTAAGTTAATAATTTATAGACCCAGTGAGAATAAAATAGTTAATGTGGTAAACGTAAACAACTAGAGTAGAGGTTTAAGTTTGTTACTTACATTATTCTCTAAACAAGTATCATTAGCGAAACAAGCCTTGGGTAACTTTATGCAGCTCTTGCCCGCATCCTAATCATAGAGGGCGCTAACCCGATATTGCCAACTAAGTTTAAATTGTGAGCCTATTCTTAACATTCATAGCAGAGGCAAGTTCTTTGGCGATAATTACATACTTTGCTATAATCCTGCCAAATCCAA
>CAYXSB010000010.1:0-17709 GCA_964466865.1 uncultured Candidatus Saccharibacteria bacterium | reverse complement strand
GGACTACCGTCTTGGAAAGCATGAAGAAAATGTTAGAGGCTGGAGAATAAATCTATATGCCAACCAAGCCTAATCCCGCAGTAGTGTTCCCCAAAGATGCCAAGATGCAGGCGCTATACGAGCGTGTATGCGCAGAACTAGGTGCGCCTGCAGAGCTCACTGCCCGCTCTGGGATCTCATATTTCTCCGATCTGTGCGAAAGCATAATCGGCCAACAGCTTTCCGGCAAAGCTGCCGATACCATCATCGCCAGGATTAAAGAATTATTGATTGGTCACGAGTTTACCCCGCAATCAGTAATAGCAGCAGATACTGAGAAGTTACGCGGTGCCGGTAGCTCTTACGCCAAGATTAAATATATTAAGAATCTGGCAGAAGCCTGGAATAAAAATGAGATTGAGCACTCCAAATTTGGAGAATTAAGCGACGAAGAAATTATTACAGAATTGACCAAAGTCAAAGGCATAGGCCGCTGGACTGCAGAAATGTTTCTGATGTTCTCATTAGGAAGACCTGACGTGTTCTCTGCCGGTGACCAAGGACTGCGTAATGCTTTAGTCAGGCATTACAAAATTAACCGCAAAGCTACTCCCAAACAATTGTCTGCCAAGGCTCAGAAGTGGTCACCGCATCGCACTCTCGCCTCTCGAGTACTGTGGCGAAGTTTGAATCTCGCCTAGACGTGAAAAACCCGCGGATAGCCGCGGGTCTAGCCATGATATTTCTATGGACTTAAGGATGGTCAGCCTATCGAGCAGCCAATTTCACGGAAAAATCTCTGATCAGCGTTACGGTCTGCTGTCCAGACTAACCCTACGCGATATACCTCCCAGTACTCGTCAGTAAGGACACTGTCGTATTTTTTGACAATGACGCACCAGATCTCATCCGGTGCCGCGGTAAATCCATAAGCCCTCGGGGTTCCTTTTTGAGAGTTCTTAATGGAGAACGACGCGCCACTTCTTGTAAACTCCGCATTGGTTATTTGGTAGATTGCGTTTTCCGCCTCAACCGGAATAACAAAGCCCAGCGCCTGCTGCACTTGTTTCTGACTGAAAATCCCAACGACGAAGATAACCACTGCGACAGCAATGATGACGATCCCCAGGACGGAGGTACGTTCAAGCTTTGGCATTACAAACCATCCTTTTTACAAGCCTCTCACCTTGTGAGGGCTGCTTCAACGATCATCAGGATTATACAAAGCTTTGTGATATATAGTCAAGCTATAGGGCAGTTTGAAAGACGTAAAAAACGCCTGGATTGGGGGAAATACAGGCGTTTAGTGTTTTAGCCGGGCTGCATTAAATGCGGCTCCGATGATAGTGCATTGAAACGCAACTACTACGTGGTCTGCAACGAGCGCAACACCGGCTGTCAATTTGGGATCACCTCCCAATATACTGACTTGGCTAATTATATAATGTGGTACTGGGGTGTCAAGAAAAATTTAACAACTTTTTACAAAGGTAAGTTCTGCGAGATTTGAGAGATCTCTGCCCACGGGTTGTGGTCGAGATGTCCGAGCCTATTGAACACATTGTGAATGTTGTACTGATTGGGCTTGAGGTCCACGGTTACCTCGTCCCAGAATACCGGGACTGAAACTGCTGCCCCTGGCCGCGCGCGGGTTGAATACGGTGCAATTGCTGTCGCTCCGCGATCGTTGCGCAGATAATCAATGAATACTCTGCCCTTGCGTTTAGCTTTTGGTAATTCTGTCGTATATTTCTCCGGGTAATGCACCGCTAAGTTGTCTGCCAAAGTGTGAGAGAAATTCTTAATGTCGTCCCACCCAAACTTAGTATTCTTCAACGGCAGCACAATGTGCAGTCCTTTGCCGCCGCTAGTCTTTACAAACGACACGAGCTTTAGCTCTGTCAGCATATCTCGAATTAGTTTGGCACCATCAATCACGTAATCCCATGGAGCTTCTGGATCAGGGTCCAAATCAAACACGACCCGATCAGGATGCTCGATATCTTTCACCTTGCTTCCCCAGGTGTGAAATTCCAATACTCCTAGATTCACTAGATACATGATGTCATTGAGATTATCGGCAGAAATATACTCGTGAGTGCCTTCGCTTTCTTTGACCTTAATTCTCTCGATATAATCGGGGAAATTGTCTGTAGGATGTTTCTGAAAGAATTTACCTCCAGTAATTCCATCCGGCATACGCACTAAACTCAATGGGCGATCGCGCAACTCTGGCAAAATCCACTCTTCAATTCGCTGATAGTATTTGGCAATTTCCAGTTTAGTGACATTATCGTCAGGGTAATACACCTTGTGAGCGTGAGTAATGTTCACGCCGGCAATTTCAATATTGTCTTCAGAAGTTTTGGGCATGACATAGTATATCCTAGAACTTGCGTTCAACTACAGAAATACTAGAATGAACAGACATGAAGAATCGAATTACCAAAGTTGATATCCTGATCTTAGCCATTCTGCCTCTAGCAGCGACACTAATTTCAATTCTGTTTCAAGCCAACCTGCTAGCCAGTACGATCCTATTCTTCGGCGTGCCATGCTTATGGCTAGGATACAAACAGCCGCAGAAAGTCCCAAAGGCATTATTATTCTCCATTGTCTTGGTCTTGCCGGTATTTGTAATTGGCGATTACATCGCCACATTAGATAAGGCGTGGTACATCACAGCAACTGTATTCTCAGTCCGGGCGTTTGGAATCCTGACTTATGAAGAAATAATCTGGGGCATACTCGGCACGACTATGGCCGTATTATTCTACGAGAATTATTTGGATAAGCCGTCCAAAAAAGAATCCCACACCGGCTTTCGGTATTTTGCAGGGGCTATTTTCGTGATGATTGCGCTATTTCTCGTCGTGAACACACTTGCCCCGGCGCTACTTCAAGTGAATTACGCTTATCTAATCTTTGGAACACTATTTGAAGCGTTACCACTGATTGTATTCGTATATCGCTACCCCAAGAAATTAACTCAGATATTAACTGTACTGGGCTACTTCACTTATGTGTGTCTACTTCATGAGCTGGTGCAACTCCAACTCAATAACTGGTCATTTCCTGGTACGCACTTTATCGGATGGATTGAAATTATTGGATATCGGTTTCCGCTTGAGGAACTGGTGTTTTTCGTGATGATTCTGGCGGCAGCAGTAGTTGTATATTATGAAATATTCGACGACGATCGTAAGTAATATCTTCTTTGCCAGCTAGACTTTAAGGCAAATTTATCCCAAAAATGGTATAATTATAGGACGTTCATTGAAGAAGGCATCGAAACACAAATGTTATCCTCACGTAGTGCGACCTGTCTCAATATCATAAAGTGTTCAAATGCTGCCGCCGAAGAAATTATCCGGCAAACGCTCCTGATAATAGGAGCAATTGACCCTAACGGGACTCAATCGCAATTGTGGTTTGAAGGAAGCGGTCAGGACGGAAGTATCTTCCGCCAGGGCGCTTGCCACTATCACAAGTCACTACCACCTCAATTCGTGCCGTGCGACGAGTGCGCTGCATTCAGCGTCGGTACACCGGGAGCAATTCTCGACTGGGACCAGCAACGGTACCTAGTCTCGGGAGACAATGCTTTCCAGCTGAAGAAACACAATGGATTGTTTACGCTGGAAGTTGAGTGTCAGGTCACAAGTGTACGCGCAAAGGTTATCGACCCGTGGATTGGCTGGCTTGCCAGCAGCTACGAGGCGAGCTACGCCTAGCGCATCCCAAACCCCGTCTTAATCGACGGGGTTTTGCATTTCTACATCTTCTCTATCGCGTCGATTCCCAGAAGGTTTAAGCCCAACTTTAGAACTTGGGCTGTAGTATTTACCAAGAACAATCTCGACTGACGTAACTCTGGCTCTACTGTCAGCACTTGGTGCTGAGTGTAAAACTGGTTGAACTTTTGCGCTAGCTGATACAAATATATGGCCACAAGATGCGGTGCTGTTTGCAACGCTGCCACTTCCGCAATTTCGGGATAGCGTAAGATTAATTTCACCAGATCTAATTCTTCAGGCTCTACTAGCTTAGCCAAGTCAAACTCCACTCCTGGCAAGCTTTCGCTCTGTCGCAAAATCGCGCAAGCGCGAGCATAAGCGTACATAATGTATGGACCTGAGAAACCTTCCAAGCTGAGCAACGCTTCCGGATCATAATTCACATCCTTATGGAATTCGTGTGACAAGATCAAGAATTTCAAGCCCGCCAATCCGACTTGATGAGCAATTTTTTTATTTTCTGCTTCGGAATAATCTTTATTTCCGGCAATACGTTTCTCTGCTTCCTGCTCTACTTCATTGAGAATGTCCATACCCTTGATACTGCCACCCTGACGTGAACTAGTTTTCTTGTTGTCGCGTAGCAACCAGCCAAAGGCGATATGCCGGTAACGACCACTTAAGCTCGGTTCGATTTTCTCCAAACACTTAATTACCGCTTTGAAATAGTCGACTTGCTCGACAGACGTAGTCACGATGCCAAAGTCGAGATCATAATCCCGGAACTTGGTTAGCGCTAACGCCAAGTCTTTGGCTGAATAAGTAGGATTCCCTTCTGAAGTTAGGAACACCCAAGTTTGCAGGCCATCTTTCTTACCGTCATACACGATGGCACCTTCGCTTTCGGTAAACACTACGTCCTTATTATTCTCCACAATCTTGATTGCTTCTTTGTACACCGTGCTTTCTGGATATTGCACATCGTAAGTTACACCTAGCGATTCAAACACCGCCGCTTGATGCTGAATGCTCCACTCCCGAAGTTGATGATACAGTTTTACTTCTGAAGTATCGGCCTCCATGTAGATGTCTTTATTAATCTTCCGGATTTCCACTTCGGCATTCTTGTCGGCATCAAATTGCTGCGAGCCATAAACGTAGGCATCGTCGATATAGCGCATGCGTTCGTGCACGTCCCAAGTCTCGAAATCCTGCGGCACTGTCTTTTGCAGCATGCCCCAAGTAGACTTGGCCACATGCAGACCCACGTCTCCAAAGTAGTTAGCTTTAATCACTTTGTATCCGAGATTCTCGTACAGCCTCACCATCGACAATCCGGAAATAGCGCTCTTTAAATGGCCTACGTGGAAAGCTTTGTGCGTGTTCGGCTGACCGAATTCAATCATGATGGTTTTGCCAACGCCGAGATCACTTTGACCGAACTTGTGGCTGACTGCAGCTAGTTCCTGTATATAAGCTTTTGGAGTCAGGGTGAAATTGATAAACCCAGGACCAGCTACTTCTACTTGCTGAATCTGCTCGATTCCGCTGTTCATCAGAGCCTCAACTAGCTGCTGCGCAATCTCACGAGGTGGCTTACCAATCAGCTTGGTGGATTTCATCGCAATGTTAGACGACCACTCTCCATATTGAGGATCTGCCGGGTGTTCTAATTCCACAGTTGGAACTTCCACATCCGGGAATTGCTGTTTAAAGATGTCTGTAATTAAGTTTTGAATTTGAGTTTTGATTGTCATATTTAGATTTGTAATGCCGCTTCAATTCTAGCGTACACATCATCAATGCTGCCGGTACCGTCAACCTTTACTAACTTTCCTTGCTGCTCATAAGCGTCCAGGATGCCGGAAATGCTCTTTTTGGTTTCAATTATGCGACTGCGAATTGCTTCTTCAGTATCATCCTCGCGTTTGCGCTCGGCTAAACGTCTATACACTTCCTCATCGGGAATTTCAAAGTACATGACTTTATCTAGTTTCTTGCCCAGCTTAGCCAAAGTTTCGTCCATCAACTTCACTTGCGGTACAGTGCGCACGGCGCCAGTGAAGATAATATTCTCCAGTACTGGCTGTTTGCTAAGGAAAGCATGCAATGAATCGTAGACGATCTCATCATCCGGCCACTTCCCAGAGTTGGTGATTTCCGCCAACATCTTGCCGCGCTCGCTGCCGCTCGCCTCCTCTTCGCGCAAGGCCTGACCTGTGGATACGACCTCATAGCCATATTTTTTCGCTAGCAAATCCGCTTGAGTGTCTTTACCACTTCCCGGAACTCCGATAAATAACAGCACCATGCTTCGACTTTAATAAATAGTTAGCCAGCCAACTGGCCAGTTAACGATAGTATCATTAGCGCATACGCCCCGATAAACAATCCTACACTCAGATAATACAACACATTCTTCGCTTGTTCGATGCGTGGCCGCTTCGCCAGATTCATAGAGTGATCAAACACTCTGCCCAACAATAATCCAAACAGGAAACCTCCTAGATGCGCCCAGTTATTCACAGCTGAGCCAGGAGTTAACCCTACCAGAAAGGAGTAAATCGCCAACGGCAAAATGTCCCACAACCCAAACGGCAAACTTACGCCATAACGGGAAGTCTTCAACGAGCCAGCCACCAGCACACCGATCAACCCGAACACAGCACCAGATGCTCCCACGGTCGCCACGTCACGCGCGAACACCAGACTAAACAATGAGCCAGCAACTCCGCACAGAATATAGCTAAGAAATAGCATCTTACCACCATAATATCTCTGGAGAATTCGGCCCAACTGGTACAACGCAATCATGTTGGCGCCGATATGAATGATATCTACATGCAGAAAAGTTGCAGTTACTACTCGCCAGATGTCTCCAGCCGCTACCCAATCGCCTCGCAAGCCACCCAGTAGATACAAAAACAAGCCATAAGCTTGGTCCACCTTACCCGACAGCAGCACACTCAGCACTACCGGAATTAAGAACATAAACACGTTAAATCCGATCAAAACCATTAAAGTATTCACATGTATTTTGAGGGATAAACGCATGCCTGCATTGTAACAGAAGGGCTTTCACCCGACTAATGCATTGAGAAAATCGCATATTTTTGTTAGTATCATGCAGCTACCCATGTACAACTTCCATCCGCTGAAGCAATGCTGCCAGCGCACCCGCCCGATTTGTACAACTAAAGTTATTACCATCAAAATTTCATGCCAGATAAGCAGAATCTACAGACAAAAGCAGGCCGAGTTTTAGTAATCACCCGCAGTACTTTTTTGGACGTAGACAAGCTGGTTTCTGCGATTGTGCTGAGTAAGTTACTCGGGCAACGTAACGGTACCGAAGTAGACCTCTACTTCGGCGATAAGCTGCCAGTATCTGCAGTAGCCGGAATCGTGGCTCCAAAAGACGTAAACTTCCGAGAGAAACTTAGCCCTGACTACTTCACAGTCTCTATCAACCGCGGCAATGCCAAAGTCAAAGAAGTGAAGTGGGAAGAGGTCGATCAGGATTTGAAGTTAATCATTTACACTGATCAAGGTCAGCTTCATCCTGACGATTACAAAGCTACGCCTGGACTTCCCGCATACGATCATATCTATACCTTGGGAATTAAGAGCAGCGACGAAGCCTTAAATGCCTTGGGAGAATTCTCTGGCCTGTGGAAAACCGTACACACATCCAACTTAGATATTCGTGGTGAAAATCAGCGCTACGCTGAAAACAACTTTGTCTATCCTGACGCCAAATCATTTGCTGAATGCATCGCCAAGTTTGCCCAGGACCAAGGTTTAGAAGTTACCAGCGATGAAGCTACAGAACTGCTAGCCTGCATCTACTGGAAGACCAATTCCCTACGCAATAAATACACTACTTTCGATACCCTAGCCTCAGTCCAACAGTTAATTCAAGCCGGCGGTTCTATTGCCGACGCTGTACACAATATATTTGCTACCTTCAGCATCGTCGAAGTCCGAGCCCGTCAGGAGATCTACAAGAGCATGCGACTCACAGCTGAAAAGATTGCATTTGCCCAAGTTTCTCCAGAGACAGCCAGACAACTAGTTAAGACCCAGCCAATCAATCCTGAGAAGAATCCGTTGTTTAAGCTCAAAGATGCCAGCACTAGCTTCGTATTAGTTCCATTGTCAGAGAATTCTACCTTGGTACTGTGCTCATCTCGTGACGACAGAATCAATGTCAAAAAGCTATTCAGCAATTACAACTACGTCGGTGATGCTTTGCAAGCCGAGCTCCTGTTCAATATGAACGCCAGTGATACTGAAAAAGAAATTAAGAAGATTTTGCTGAAAGTGTTCCCGCGCACACCTGATACTAATCAAGCTGCTGTCGCGCCTAAACCTCAGCCACAAGTGCAATCAGAACCAACCACAATCACAGTACCAGCACCATCAGCAATGCCACGCTCTCAGTCAGTAGACGTAAAGCCTCAACTACCAATTGAACCTCAGGAAGCCGTGGAAGTGTCCGAGCCGGAGCCAACACCTGATGAGCTAAACGAGATCCTACCTGATCATGCAGATGCTCAGATACAACCGGAAATAGATGAGGACGACGAGCCAGAGGAGAACATGCCTAAGCCATTTCTGCTAGAACCGGATCCACTGATGCCGGCTACTGAGCAAGAAACTGAAGATATGGTAATGGTAGAAGTCCCAGCATCAATTGCAGAGCTAGGGCCAGCCGATCCATTGCCGTCAGCCTAACACAACAACATCGCTTCGAAAGCCATGCAGTTATTGCACACTTCCTGATACAGAGGGATTTGTGGGTCAGATTTGTATCCAGCTACCGCATTTAAATCCTCTACTCTTATTTTCTTCACTTCCACTAGTCCACGATAGCGAGGATTCGTCACCAATTCTTGACGAGCATTCTTGGCGATCAAGTAGTAGGCTAAGCCATTCACTCTTTGTAATGTATCGTAATCTAACAACTGGTCTTCGGCCACGACTCGTGCAAATACCACCGGCGTCTCGTAGGTGTTTACAAACGTATAATAATATCCTGAAGGAATTGTGACTTTCTGCCCCGCCTTTACTTCCATAATCCTAGCCTCATCCACCGCTAACTCGATGTCATATATGTCGCGCTTCAATTTATTTTTCTGGAGAATTACCGTCAGCACACCCATGATCACTTGGATCACAGCGGCAGCTTTATTCTGATCACAATCAGTGTAGAAAATGTGAGTCTTGATGTATTCAATGCCTAGTAGACCAGCCGGAAGATAAATGATTTCGTAATTGAACTTCTGTGGCCACCGCTCAGCGTCTTCGCGCATCACCATGTTGCAATGCTGCTTATAAACTTGTTCTGGATAACGTAACGCCTTATTTAATAAGGCTGGAGTAATTTCCCGCAAGCTCACTCTTTTAGTACTCCCACACACCACATCCTCGACATCGTAGACGACCTCAGATGAATCATCATCTAATCCAATCGGAATCCCCGCAATTGCAGCCAATGTGACCATACGACGGTAAGGTTAATGAACTAAATTCTGTAGGCAGAGCAGACTTAAGTTGCAGATTTACAGCAAAAATATGGTGCAGTTATTCAAGGACCATTATGGGGGTATGGAAGCAAAATTGTCAATGCGACTAATGTGTGAAACAGCTAGTTATAAAGGCTATGCAATGAAAATTCGGACATAAAATTTTCCTAAAACTTGCCACAGTACTAGTGACATGTCCGATTAAGCTGCCGGAAATTATTTGTGGAAAAAGCAAAATCGATGAAACACGTAGACTAATGGGCAATGCAGGACTCGAACCTGCGACCTTCCCGATGTGACCGGGACGCTCTACCAGCTAAGCTAATTGCCCACATAAGTTACTAAGCTTCGGCCAGAGGCCGATTCGCCTTTGGCGAAAATTGCCCTCGTGAGAAACTAAGCTTCAGCCATAGGCTGACTCGCCTCTGGCGAGAATTGCCCGCGAAGTACGCAGATAATATCACAAACCCTTTACAACATTCCTTTCTTTTTAGCAGTCATTTCCCGCAGCTCTTCCCACTTACGCTTCTGCTGCGCGTTCAATTTCTCCGGAATTTTTACCATCACTCTTACATACTGATCGCCATTACCTTTGCCTTTGAATTTAGGACCGCCCTTACCGCTCAACCGCAGGACTTTCTCTGGCTGGGTACCAACTGGGATCTTCATATTTACATCGCCGTGGACAGTTGGCACAGTTACTTCTCCACCCAGCGTCGCAGTCACCGCATCAATCTCTTGATCTAGGTAAATATCATCGCCACGACGCTCCAAGCGTGGATGCGTCTTAACTTCTACAGTGATAAACAGATCTCCCGCTCCGCCGTTATTCTTGCCGGCATGTCCACGACCACTGAAACGTAAAGTCACTTCATCTGGAATTCCCGGAGGGATACTGAGTTTGAATTTGTCTTCGACAGTTACGCGGCCTTCACCTTCGCACTTATGACATTTCTCTTTAATCTCCTGCCCAGTGCCACCGCATGTCGGACACACGCTGGCTGTACGGATGTTTCCCAGAATGGTGCGCTGCATGTTTACTACTTGTCCGGTGCCATTGCAGGTATGACAGGTTTCTTTCTTACCATCCTCTGCCCCGCTACCATGACAACGATCACACTCCACTTTGCGGCGGTAGCTGACTTCCTTGTCCGCACCAAATACAGCTTCCATAAAGTCTATTTTTATCGTCGCTTCGATATCTGCACCGCGCATAGCGCTACGAGCCGACGCTTGTCCACTAACGTTGCCGAAACCACCAAATGAGCCACCGAACAAAGAACCAAAGATATCTCCGAGATCACCGAAGTCTGCATTTTGGAATCCACCGAAGCCACTGTAGTCACCACCACCAGCCCCACCGAAACCTTGAGTTCCGGCAAATCCGTACTGGTTGTAGGCTTCGCGCTTTTGGTCGTCGGATAGTACTTCATACGCTTCCTGCAATTCTTTGAACTGCTCTTCGGCGTTTGGGGCTTTATTCCGATCTGGATGTAATTCCTTCGCCTGCTTACGATAAGCTTTTTTGATTTCGTCTTTTGAAGCGCCTTTGGCTAAGCCAAGGACCTCGTAGTAGTCGCGTTTGTTCACGTGATGATTTTAGCAGAACGTATAGCTAGCTGCTAAGCGCTAGGTGATAGAATGACCTATGATCGTCTACTATCCTGAGCATTTAGAAAATATTTGGCATCGCAGCAAAACCGGCGTGAAGTACCGTCTGGATGCTATCGAAAAACGCATTCTCCTCAAGCAGAGGCTGCAGGCCAAAGGCATTCAGGTTGAGTCAATCGGCCACACTCCAACTCAATTACTTACTCTGGCCCACACCCAGGCATATGTGGATACGCTAGTAACGGGTGAGCCTAGGGAAGTGGCTGAGTCTTCTGGCTTAATGTGGCTACCAGAGCTGGCGCCAGTATTTGCCAATAGTTGCCAGACTGTGATCGCGGCAGCTACAGACGCAATTCACAGCGGCGGCAGCTCCGCGACTGTTGCTAGCGGAGGACACCACGCCACCAGCAATCGTGGATATGGCTTCAATCCTGTAAATGAAATTGCAGTCTGCGTAAAATACCTGCTTCAAAATCGCCTAGCTTCTAAAATCGCGATTCTGGATCTAGATGTGCACTACGCCAACGGCACCAATGAGCTACTTCACGACAACGCCAATGTGTTAAACGTCGATATCTGGAATAAAACATTACCCCAATGGCAGTTAACTCCGGACACCGCCAACCTCAAGCAATACTATGTGCAAACAACTACGCAGTACTTTGCCAAACTAGAAGTAGCCGGGAATGAAATTGTGCAGTATAAACCGGACATCATTCTCTACCATAGTGGCGTCGACGTCTGGGAAGGTGATCGCCTGGGCGGAATCCCAGGGTTTACCCAAACCCACATCCATGAACGTGAGCACTTCGTGTTTCAGATGGCAAAAGCCCACAACATTCCTATCGTCCTACTGATCGGCGGAGGCTATGCCAGGCATGATTCTCCAGAAATACAGAACCAAAGTCTACAGCAGATCGTGGATTTGCATATGCTCAGCTTTGCTGAAATCGATCACGAACAAGTGATGATTTAGATTTACTATAAGATAGACTTCGTGATAAAATATCTCAACTAGCAAACAAGGAGCTTACAATGTTGACAGGATTGCTCGTTATGTTACTCGCAGTTTTGGCAGGATGTGTTTACGTGCTAAACCATCCGGATGAGAGCTTGCAAGCTGCACGCAAGGAATGGATGATGCTGAAAGTTGGCATAGCCATTGTTGTATGCCGTTACCGGCAGCATGTGATCGGGATAGGAATTATTCTGATTATGGCAGGAGTTACTCTCATCGTAATCCGCTAGTTCATATAGGTCACCGTTAGGTGGCCTATTCTTTTTCTGCAATCAAGAAGTGGCTAATCCCGAAGAAATGCAGTGGAGTTTTCTCGATCGTCCAGAAGAATGCCTGAAACAACTTTCCCAGAATCCCAAATCTACGCACTACTCCATCGAAGCCCGGGAAAATATGCTGATGATAAACAATCTTCACCGGCAATCCGGCAAACAGTTTCTCCAAATCGGAATTGGAATAATTCCGCACATGATAAGAATATTTCTGGCGAATCGCCTTGGGCATCCAAGGCAAGAACGGTATATTTCCCCAGTAATATTTCTCTTTCCAGAACATCCCGTGTGTCTCAAACGGCCAACCGCGGTTGGGCGTAAATACAATAAACTTCCCTCCGGGAACTAAGACGCGCATCGCCTCCGCCACAGACTGACGGTCGTCATTCACATGCTCTAGCACTTCATTGGAGAACACGATATCAAAGCTGTTGTCCGCCCACGGCAGTTTCTCCGCTGGCGACTCCACAATATTATGTGGATCGAGATGGGAATTTTGTCGGGCAATCGCTAGCGACTCAGGGTCGAGATCGCTACCGAACACATTTTCTTTGGCGGTAAACTTGGCAAACTGATCCAGCCATACGCCTTCACCGCAGCCAATATCCGCGATGCGCTTATTCGTGAAATCTACTTGCTGTTGCATCAATTTGAAGCGCCTAGCAAAGCCCGCAGAAAATGCCGTCCCTGGTTTACCGAGATGCGCGAACTTTGTGGCTTCAGACATTACTTGCATAGCGCATTATAAGCAAAACGAGGACGGTTGTCCTCGTTTACCATGTTCATACTTGCGATTTGCCGACAGTCACTGGGCCGCACATGGCGGTAAGCAGCGTATGCATCCGCACAAATTCCTGGCGTTTGCACAAGCCTTGCAACGAACCGTAGTCACCAAGCATCATAACTTTCATGACGGCTAGGGTTTCTTGCAACAGTTCCGTGTGGTGGATATTTGCTGCCAGCATGGCAATATCTTCCAACAGATTGCACAAGGCTTCCAGCTCCATCGTGGCAAACTTATCGCCTAGGAGACTATCAAGACTTTTGACAAGTTCATTGGCCCATTGCTGCATACTCTGGTGAATGTCCCCAGCAATCTAAGTAGTGACCTCAACTGACTTCTTGGGTGGCGTCCATGTGAACCAGCTAATGATGCACTGCCATACCCAACCACAGCTAAATCCCCACCACATAGCGACCTCCTTTGAATCATGGTTTGCGGGATTATATCAGTAAATAAGTTAACCTCCACTAGATAAAGGCCGCAGGCCTATACCAGCAACTTAGGCGAGTTCACTATCTCGACTGTCAGCGTCCTGTTAGAATATGCCTGAAAATGTGACATAATATACATCTATGGCCCGACGCAGACGCCGCAAGCAAGTAACCTACGACAGCAAAGAGACCCGCACCGTAATCGGGTTGTTGTGCATACTTATTTGTATTGTGTTGTATATCTCGGCTTTTGTAGACGGCAAGGATGTCAATTTCTTCACTGATGTTCGCAGCTTGTTTGGTCAAACCACGATCGTAGCTGGATTCTTTATGATGAATCTGGGATTGCTCATGTTTGAATCGGAATTGCCATTTGCCTCTAAGACTAGCGTGATTGCCCAGTTCATCCTGGTGTTATTAATTCCCGCGTTTATCACTTCGCTGGATCCATCCAAATTTAGCGCTCTCGTCAATTTGCCAGGAGGCAAGCTAGGATATTTCCTGGCATATCAATTATTCTCTGACACCTTAGTATTTGCCCAGTACACCTCATTAATCCTGGGAATTGCCACGTTAATATTCTTGCCGATCGCGCTGTCCATGTCTGTGAGCAAGCTCCTGGAGTATGTGGGCATCGTGTTGCAGTGGCTATGGCAAGGACTGAAGAATTTGTTTGCCTACAAGGAGAAAGTCGGAGAGGAAATTCAGAAAATGGATCTCCCACAGAAGGCTGCTATGTTCGGCGATTTCAACCGTCTGGAATCCAAGCGAGGTAAACAAGACGAAGATCATATCGAGGAACACGATAGACCTCGCGCATCGCATCGCGACAAAGTTGATGTATCCATCACCGAAGCTCAAGTGGGTGACAACGGTCTGACATCTGAAAGCTTGAAGTTCCCTAACTGGCAATTGCCACCGCTCAGCCTGCTCTCCCCTTACCGCAAGAGTTTGCCTTCTGACGCCGATAAAGAGCGTAATGCCAAGATCATCGAACAGACGTTGATGAGCTTCGGTATCGATGCCCGCGTGGTAGATGCGTTCATCGGGCCATCAGTGGTGCAATACGCACTAAACATTCCATTGGGAGTAAAAGTAGCCAAGGTAGCTACACTATCCGAGAACTTAGCATTAGCCTTGGGCGTAGATTCTCAAGCTGTGAGAATTGAATCTATTCCTGGGACAACATATCTAGGTATCGAAGTCCCGCGTGCCAAGCGCGACACTGTGCACATCAGAGAGCTGATGGAGTCACCAGATTTTGAGACTTCAAAATTACACTTGCCAGTAACTATCGGTAAAGACATCGATGGTAAGGCTGTAGTCTATGACATTCAGAAAATGCCGCATTTGCTAATCGCTGGAGCTACTGGTTCTGGTAAGTCCGTACTCACCAACTCATTCATCGTCAACTTGCTGATGCGTCGCACTCCGGACGAATTGAAATTAATCTTGGTCGACCCTAAGAAAGTTGAACTATCTGTCTACAACGGTATCCCGCATTTGCTAACGCCGGTGATTACAGATATGGAGAAAGTGGTGAATGCATTGAAGTGGGCTGTCACCGAAATGGATCGCCGCTACACTACTCTTGCCTCCGCTCAAGTACGCAATATTGAGGGTTACAATGAGAAGTTAGGATTCGCAGCTATGCCATATATTGTAATCGTAATCGACGAAATGGCAGACATGATGATGACTTCCAACCGTGTGGAAGCGGAAACTGCAATTGTACGTCTAGCCCAGAAAGCACGTGCTGTCGGCATTCACTTAATTCTGGCCACGCAGCGTCCATCTGTAAACGTCATCACCGGTATCATCAAGGCCAACATTCCTGCCCGTGTGGGTATGAGCGTCACCAGCAGCGTGGACTCACGCGTTATCTTAGATGCAGGTGGTGCGGAAAGCTTGATGGGTAAAGGTGATTTGCTTTACAAGGCTCCTGACAAGACCAAATCTAGCCGTTTGCAATCTCCAGTGGTAACTCAAGAGGAAGTCGGTCGCGTCGTAACTTTCATTAAGTCACAGGTACCAGAGGTTGAGTACGTCACTTCCATATTAGAACCTGCAGTAATACCCAGCGCCAATCCAGAGTCAGGAGAATTCTCCGATGATGACCTATTTGCCAACGCTGTACGTGTGGTCGTGAATTATCAGAAAGGTTCGTCTTCATTCTTGCAACGCAAGCTAAACATCGGTTTCAATCGCGCTGCACGCCTACTGGAAGAGATGGAAGAAGCTGGAGTGGTCGGTCCCACGCAAGGTAGTAAACCGCGCGAGGTATTGATCTCAGATGCTGATGAATTTCTCGCCTCCCTCAAGCCACAAGCTTAATTCCCAATAATCACGGAGAAAATGTAGAAGTGATGCTGTTGTCAGTAGTGGTAGCTGCTGCTGCCTGCTGATATGTGAAGAAGTTAGAATCAGTGGTTAGATGATCCTCTACTTTACCGAATAGCGTGGGGCTAATTGGCACAATATTGTATGCAAATGCGGACTTGTTGCCAGTGATGGTCAGCACAAAGTCCCAGCCCACTAGGATCACCACTGCCACTACTCCAATTACAACTAAGGTTATCCAGGTACGGTTCATGATAGTTTGGTTTTATTCCAGAAATAAACTTCTAGTTGCATATCCATTCTAAACGCAGCTCCAGTGGTGTCATTTGCTGAGACATCTGTGCGCTTAAACATCGAGAAATTTACCACGCTGTAAATTCGACGTGATGTTTCCAGCTCCGTAATTATTGTTTCCATTTGTGAGCGATCACCTTCGACCGTGATGTTGATTTGCTTCCCATCCAATGCCCGCGATGCTCCAAATGCTGCTGTGAAATTGCGCTGAGCATCCAGATTCGCAAATGTGATTGATACCACCGTGCAGCCAGCGGAGTTAGCCATGCCAGTGATATTCTGCAGAATGTCGCTTTGGTTCAATGCATCTGGTAAGTTCGCATTTAACGACAACGATACCGCATGCTTAGACTCCTCTTCGGTCGATAGTGCGCGCAAAGTTGTCTGCTTGGTGGCGATAGCGTCTAAGGCAGTAGTACGCTGGCCATTCTGCTGAGCTTGAAACAATATGCTGCTGATAGCTGGAAATACACCCACGATAAATATCACCAGTACCAAAAGTATGGTTACTCCAGTTACGGTGTAGCTCTTACCCTGAGTCGTGGCGATGAAATTTCTCAGTGTGGCGTTTGTTTGTCTTGGTCCGGCCATGAATATATATTAAATTTGGGTTCTATTAGCTACTTTGGCGATCGTGGCATTCAAAACTAATACTCCACTATCTTTCTGCACCGCACTGTTGTCAGAGCTCAAGCTAGGTACAGATACCGCACTAAACGTTTTGGATGCGCGCATCGACTTTTCAATCAATGACAAAGTACCTAAGGTATCATCGCCACGAATCGTGACAGTGCTGCCGCTGAAATGAATATTGAGGTCAGATCCAGTATTGGGTATGTAGCTATCAATTTCTTTCAACACATCAGAGTAAGCTGAAGCACTATCCCAAGTCTTGGAGTAAGTTTGTGATTTTTGCTGAATCGTACGAATGTTTGGCTCGATGGCGGATGCAAATTGCTGCAATTCAAAGTCTTTAGTTTTAATTTGATCATCTAGAGCTTTCGCTTGCACATCGACCACAACTTTACCGATAAAAGCCAAAGCTACGGCAATTTCCGCAATTACCATCACCAATCTAGCCTTTCCAAGTAGCCAGTCATATATGCGATCCCAAGAAGTAGGCGGGGGTTTGTATGGCTTCAGCAGGTTGAATATTCGCTTTTTGGGGTCAGTGTTCTTTGCCACAAACATAGTCTAGCAGATTAGCCAGAGAGTGAAATAGTGACCACGATATTGCTATTATGTCCTATGCACAAAATTGTAATTCCGTTTCTCGGACAAGACCTGGAAGTCTTTCTAGCTCGTGATCTTAGCCCGACAAAACTGTTCGACGTCGAAGAAGCATGTTTGAACTTAGTAGAACATTATTTACGTATGTTCGGTTTTGGCTATCCCAACTCCGAACTCGAACGTCTCAACACTTCTGACGTGAACTTCCCGGTGCAAGTAAGTGAAGCACTGTGGGAATACGTGAATACCAACCTCGCCGTGTCTGGACAAAGCAACGGCAAGATCACTCCATTCATGGCCAATTACAAACCAGTGCCGCATGCGGAGCTGGTTAATTATCTAGAGTTGCAGCCTGAAGATAGTGTCGTCATCCGCAAACAGCCAATCACCCTGAATGCGGCACCCATTGCCGCCCCGTTCATTATTTCTCAAGTGGAGAAAAAGT
The DNA here is from genome assembly GCA_964466865.1 of uncultured Candidatus Saccharibacteria bacterium. GTDB lineage: Bacteria > Patescibacteriota > Dojkabacteria > J137 > JAEUSD01 > CAYXSB01. The sequence continues at coordinate 40 of CAYXSB010000010.1, read as the reverse complement.
TGCAGGGATTAAGCATTCATACGTTTCTGATCAGCTACCA
>CAYXSB010000009.1:17484-17948 GCA_964466865.1 uncultured Candidatus Saccharibacteria bacterium | reverse complement strand
TGCTGTATAATTCTCTCATGCAACCAACAAGTTCAGACCTAATTACTAAAACTGATGAGATTTTGCAGTCAGAAGGAATCAAGCTAAACGTCCGCGAAACCGGCGACAAGCTGCAAGTCCAAATCTTGCCGGCAATGGCCGCGACTCGTGATATTCAAGCTGCTTTTTACAGCTTTGAACCCGCCAGCGGCCAAACTACGATTCGGGTATTGAAAGATAAATTCCTGCGCAAAGTTAAGAATATGGTGATCAATATCATGGATCGCACCATCACGCGTCAGCAGCAATACAATGAACTCACATTCCAGGCGATCTCCGAACTGAAAGCCCAGATTGACGAACTCAAACGTGGCAAATGATCTGTCTACCCAAAAGCTAGCCGTACTTACAACTATCAACAGTGTGTGCGGAGTCGCTGAGTATTCTCGTGACCTCTACTCCAAATTAATCCCCCAGTTTGGTAA
>CAYXSB010000009.1:0-17474 GCA_964466865.1 uncultured Candidatus Saccharibacteria bacterium | reverse complement strand
ACCGCGATATCGCTGATCGTACCAGACCAGATGGTCCAGAAGTGGTGAGATTATGGGAATACGGCGAGAAAAACTTTACCGACGTTTTGGAATGGCTGGCCACAGAGCAACCCGATTATCTACACATTCAATTGCATTCTAATAATCATTTCCCGCTAGCCGGTTTGATCAACCTACTCGATGGCATTGCCAAGCTGGAGAATCCGCCAAAGCTGGTAATTACCCCACATACAGTTCACAGCGCATCATTTGATCTAGGGCTGGTGAAGAAACAGCTAGCAAATGTAGATCGAATTTTGGTCCACAAACAGGTAGATTACGATTATCTACTATCTCAAGGCTTGCACAACATCACTTTGTTTCCACATCCGTTTGATGTCTATCCACAAAGAGATAAGGCAGAATTGCGCCACAAATTAAATCTGCACTCGCATCCGATCGTGGTCACTCACGGTTTAATATCTGAACACAAAGGTCTGGTGGAGATGGTAGATGCGATCGAACTGCTGAGAAAAACGTATACCCAAATACTGTGGCTAGCAGTGGATGCCTCCAATATAAACAACGTTACTTCCTCTACTACGCTGGCTAAAGTGCAAGCGCGGGTTTCCGAACTGCAGTTGGAAAATCATGTACAACTGATCACTGACTTTCTCAGCGCTGATGAAGTGTTAGTGTTAATTCAAACTGCCGATGTCGGCATTTGCGCTTACGCAGAACGTGGCGAATCTGCTAGCGCCGCCATTCGCAAATTTCTCGCCTCCGGCGTACCTACTATCGTGACGGACATCCCCATGATGCACGAATTAGGCGACGAAGTAATTAAGATCGAGAATAATTCTCCAGAAGTAATTGCCGCCGGTATTTCTCGAGTGTTGGAAAATAAACAGCTGGCCGAAACTACCGCTGCCACAGCTCTAGAAAAGTCTACCACCCAAAGATGGGAAGTGATGGGGCAAAGATTGCTGCAGGTTTATTCTTCGTTGTGAACTGAAGCTAACAGCGTGCTCGCCGTGTTTGCCCAATTATGCTTGGCAAAAAACTCTGGTGCCGGCTGATAATGTTTACGTGTAACTAACTCTTCCAACCCTTGGGCAATTGATTTCACATCGCTAGGATCCACAAACACTGCGGATTTATCGTCAGTAATTTCTTTGATCACTGGCAAATCAGACGTCAACACAGGGACACCTCTGGCCATCGCTTCGGTCACAATCAATCCGTAACCTTCAGCATGGCTGGCATACAAAATTCCCACCGCTCGGTCGTACAGTACAGGCAAATCTGCCTCTGCGGCATAACCAAGGAACTGGACTTTGGATTCTAAATTAAGCTTCTGCACTAGTTCAAATACTTGTTCGTAGTACCAACCTTTACCGCCAGCGATCAGATAATGATATTCGGGATGTGACTTGGAGAATTCTGCGAACGCGGCAATCATGCCTTCATAGTTCTTGCGCGGCTGAATTGTACTAATGGAGAAAAAATACTTTTCCGGCAAATTATGCTTCTTCACTACGGTCTCAATCTCAGCCGGCATCGGCTGGGCATACACCCAACTATTTAGGCCTAAGGGAATTACGGTAATGTATTTATCCAGCCACGGGAACGTCTGTTGTACTGCCACCGCGGTGGTGTGCGAAATCGCCGCCAGCCATTTGGCGGAGCGCACCGTGGCCAGTAGCGTTAACCGGAAACGCAGGCTGTCCTGCCAACGATAATATTGGGGATGACTAATCGGCGTCAGGTCGTTAATTATCTGCAGAGAGTTCATCACGAACATGCTGGAGATATTCAATGTGGGGGAAATGAATACATCTACCGATTGCGCTCGCGCATCTTGAGAAGCCAACGAGTACCACTTAAACCCGCCACCCCAGATTCTGCGGACATGTGGGATTACGACTACCCTGAAGTTATCAGGTAGCTCCTGCTGTAATGGATTGCGCGAGTAAACAATATATTCGTGCTCGGGTAGCTTTTTAAAACCTTCAAGTAAACCTTTGATGACGTAGCCGATTCCGGCGCCGTCTCGATCTATATGACTAACATCAATTGCTATCTTCATGCGGGTATTTTAGCTGAAGGCCAGGATTTGTACCATTTCCAGGCGGAATCAATCATTGCATTCACGGTGCGTCGCGGTTGCCAGTGCAATTCACTCTGAGCCAAGTGCGCATCAGCAATAGAAACAGCAATATCTCCAGGTCGCCGCGGTGAAATCTTGTAGTCTAATTTCTGACCAGTCACTGCTTCAAAAGCGTGAACAATTTCCAGTACGGTCATGCCCTGCTCTGACCCTAGATTAAATATGAAGCTTCCGGGATGCAATTTCAAATAATCCAATGCCTGACGATGCGCCTGCACCAGATCCAACACGTGGACAAAGTCGCGCACGCCCGTGCCGTCGCGCGTGTCGTAATCGTCCCCGAAAATCTGGAAGTTGATGGGGCGAATCCCAAGGTGCGAACAAATCAATGCCGGGATTAAAGCTGCTGGCGCTTTATCTTCATCGCCAATTTCACCATTATCCAGATTGCCAGCCACGTTGAAATATCGCAAGCACACAGTATTCAGGCCATGTGCCTGAGCTGCATCTTTAATTACTCGCTCGGCAAACAGTTTAGAAAAGCCATAGGGTGATTCCGGATTTGTAGCGGTCTCCTCGGTAACTGGAAGCGTTTTCACGGTGCCATAAACTGCGGCAGTGGAGGAAAAGATAAAGTTGGGAATCTTGTGCGCAACAGTCCAGCGCAGCAAATTAATCACGCCCTGAATATTATTCTCGTAATATTTCAGCGGATCATTTACAGATTCTGCCACCGACTTGTACGCCGCGAAATGCATGACCGCGTCAAAATTAGTTTCGGCAATGTCGGAAATAGGCTGACGCAAATCTAGCTCATAAATGGGAAATTGCTGGCCAGTTAGCTCCTGGACTTTCTCCAGGTTGCGGCGGGTGCAGTTGGAGAAATTATCGACGACGGCCACTTCGTGACCATTTGTCAGCAGGTCGTACACCATATGCGAACCTATGTATCCGGCACCGCCGGCAACGAGTATTTTCATATCTGCTAGAATACCATGTTTATAGATTATTCTAATATTCCCTGATGAAAAAAGCTTTAGTCACCGGCATTACCGGACAAGATGGTTCTTACCTCACAGAATTATTATTAGAAAAAGGCTACGAGGTTCACGGCATCGTGCGCCGTGCTTCCAACTTCAATACCGAGCGTCTCGATCATTTGTATCGCGATAAGCATGAGTCACATGCCTTGGAATTGCACTTCGGCGACTTGTCAGAATCCACCGTCATCGACAAGCTGATGCGCCAGATCGAACCAGATGAGATATACAACCTGGGCGCCCAAAGTCATGTGAAAGTTAGCTTTGAAATCCCGGAATACACCGCAAACATTGTGGCCATGGGCACATTAAGAGTGTTAGAAGCGATGCGCAACTACGCACCTAAAGCCAAGTTCTATCAGGCTTCTAGTAGCGAAATGTTTGGCAAAGTATTGGAGACTCCACAGAAAGAAACTACTCCATTCTACCCGCGCTCACCGTATGGTGTAGCCAAAGTATTTGGATACTGGATCACCAAGAATTATCGCGAGAGTTTTGACATGCACACTTCTAACGGAATTCTGTTCAACCATGAATCTCCGCGTCGAGGTAAAACCTTTGTCACGCGCAAAGTTACCCGAGCATTAGCAGATATCAAACTTGGTCTTCAAGAATGTTTATACCTGGGGAATCTTGATTCTAAACGTGACTGGGGTCACGCTAAGGACTATGTGGAAGCGATGTGGTTGATGTTGCAGCAGGATCAGGGTGATGATTATGTAGTATCCACTGGCGAAACTCACAGTGTTCGCGAATGTGTAGAAACAGCATGCAAAGCTTTGAACATCGAGCTGGAATGGCAAGGCGAAGGCGTAAACGAAGTCGGCATCGACAAGAAGTCAGGCAAGACTATCGTCCGCGTTGATCCCGAATATTTCCGTCCAGCAGAAGTGGAATTGCTATTAGGTGACTCTACCAAAGCTCAACAGAAGTTAAACTGGAAACCTAAATACACATTCGAAACTTTGATCGAGGAAATGGCCAAGTTCGACTTGGAAAATGAGAAGACACACGAGTTTGATTATTAAAACTATATTAAAATAGTGTATGGATAAGAATGCCAAAATCTACATATCGGGACACTCAGGATTAGTCGGTACGGCTTTAGTAGCTGAATTAACTAAACAGGGCTACACCAATATCCTCACTAAGTCCCACTCCGAGTTAGATCTACTCGATCCCAAAGCTACGGAACAGTTCTTTGCGGCTAGTCAACCAGAGTATGTATTTCACTTAGCAGCTAAAGTAGGTGGAATTGTTGGCAACAAGACCTATCCAGCTGATTTCACGTACGAAAATCTTCAAATCAACACTAATGTCATCCACTACGCTCACAAATACAAAACGACTAAACTTTTGAATTTCGGTAGCGTATGTATCTATCCAGTTTTGGCTGATGTACCAGTGAAGGAAGAATCACTTTTGACGGGGCCATTAGAATACACTAACGAAGGATATGCTCTCTCAAAAATCGCCAGCCTAATGTTGGCGAAGAAATATAAAGAACAGTACGGCGACAATTTCATTTCGGTGATGCCAGCAAATCTGTATGGCCCGCATGACAACTTCAACCAGCTCACCGCCCACGTAATCCCGATGTTGATAAGACGTTTTGAAGAAGCGAAAGCTCATAACGCCGCCGAAACAGTCGTATGGGGTACTGGTAAGCCTACGCGCGATTTCTTATTCTCAGCAGACTTAGCAGAAGGTCTAGTATTCTTGATGAATAATTATGACGGCTTGGAGCACATAAATATCGGACCAGGCTATGAAACTTCAATTAAAGAGCTTGCCGAAACAATTAAGAATACTGTTGGCTACGAAGGTGAATTAACTTTCGATACCAGCAAACCCGATGGCACTCCCCGACGCTACCTGGATACTACCAAGATCAATGACCTCGGCTGGAAAGCTAAGACTTCGCTCGCTGATGGAATTAATCAGACCGTAAAATGGTATTTGCAGCAATTAGCTGAAGGTAAAGCTGTGAGAGAGGCCTAAGTTTTGGGGAACAATCGCTTCTCCTCTTTTGATACTTTCCCAGAGTAGAATGGGTACAACAGTCCAGCTAGAACTTTCATTTTGAAATCCCGCAGCTTGCTCATCACGCTTAGTCCCCGACTCGATAAGATTCCCCAGAAAGTCGCATCGCGTATAAATGCTACCCGCCATGACAGTGGCGTGGCACCACCGTAATGCTTGGCTAAAGCCATACATTCAATTTTGATTTGCTTCTGATTGCGATTAGTTTTGGTATCACCGTGAATTCTGGTCGCACTTAATACTGGAGCGATGAACTTGAATACGGCTCCCATGCTGTACAGCCTCAACCAATATTCGTAGTCGAGAGAATTTTTGATATGCGGGTTAAACTTACCAGCTAAGCGCACAGTTTCCATTTTCACAAACACCGAAGGCTGGCTGAGTACGCACTGTTCGGAGAGATCCACTCGATTCACGTCGCGGCTAGGGTAAGCTTCAATTACATCACCATGAGCATTCACCAGCAATGCATTGCCGTAAACTACATCAGTCTCGGCCTCGCGACTAAATTCCGCGGCGACCTGTGCAAACGCATACGGATAATAAATGTCGTCAGAGTTTAGATAGCCGAAGATAGTACCTTTGGCGCTGGATAAGCCTTTATTAATTGCATCAGCTTGGCCCGCATCTTTGGCGCTAGTCCAACGCATGCTGATACCTTTGCAGCGCACCACGCTATCTTTATGCCCAGGCACGTAGTACACCAGCCCATCGCGCTCCAACTTTTCAGAACTGTCAGCTAATTGTTTACCGTAGTGCTTAACGATGTCCATGGAGGCGTCATTCGAGCCGCCGTCCATCACGATGTAATCGATGTAGAAGTCACCAGCTTGAGTTAAAACCGACTCAATACACGCCGCAATAAACTGCGCCTGATTGAAAGAAGGTGTGATTATGGTAAACGTCGTGTCCATAAACTGGATATTTTGTTAGAATAAGCTGATTTTAACGGTTCCCGGCATTTACTTAAAGTCTATGGACAAATTCAAACTGTCAATAATTCTGCCCTCCTGTAATGAAGAAGAGAATGTATTAATTATGGCTGACAAGCTGCAATTTATTCTCCAGCGCTACCCTGACTACGAATTAATTTTCGTGGATGACGGCAGCAAGGATAAGACTTTGGAACAGCTTAAGCAATTGCACGAGAAAGATCCTCGCATGCAGTATATATCTTTCTCCCGCAACTTTGGGCATCAGAATGCACTCCGAGCTGGATTAGATCTGGCAAGCGGTGACTGCGTCATCTGCATCGACGCCGACATGCAGCATCCTCCCGAATTAATCCCGCAGCTAATTGCTAAATGGCAAGAAGGTTACGACATCGTGTACACCATCCGTCAGGAAAGCAAAGATGAAAGCTTTTTCAAACGCTTCACTTCCAAGTTTTTCTATTTCCTGATCAATAAACTTGGAGGCATCAATATCAAAGCTGGAGCCGCTGATTACAGATTGATGGACAAACAAGTGGTAGAAACGTTGCGTCAATACACCGAGAAATTCATCTTCTATCGCGGCATTATCGCGACTATCGGGTTTAACCAAACCTTCATTGAATACATGCCGCAGAAACGCTTGCACGGCAAAAGCAAATACAATGTCAAAAAAATGTTTATGTTTGCTTTGGATGGTATCACCGCTTTCAGCGCTGTACCTCTGAGATTTGCCGCAGTATTCGGGATCATCGTGTCCGGTTTTAGTTTCTTGTACGCCGCATATGCGATTGTGGCCAGAGTATTGGGAGTGTACACAGTCCCAGGCTGGTCATCATTATTGTTCGGGATATTTTTCTTAGGTGGGATTCAGCTAGTAATGATTGGCATTCTAGGTGAGTATATTGGTAAACTATTCTTTGAAGTGAAACGTCGTCCGAACTATATTATTAAACAATCTACTATCAAATGAACTATTTGCTACTATTTGTCCCGGTGATATTCTCCGCAGCCGCGCAATTATTAGTTAAGGCTGCCGCCAAATTTGATATTAAAACACCGAATTGGCTGCTATTCATTGGCTTCAGCTTGGTAGCGTATGTAGTAGCGTTCGTATTGTATTCATTCACTGTGCGCAGTTTCCCAATCAGCATTGCTAGTCCTATCAATACTATTGGCGTGATGCTGGTAGTCGTAATCTTAGCCGCTCTATTATTTGGTGAAGTTATCACTTTGAAACAAATTGTCGGTATTGGCTTCGGACTGGCGGCGATCGTATTGCTTTTAACTGCTTAACCAATTAGTCATGGATTTCTCCTGGCAACCGGAACAGAAGACACCTAAACATCCTAAGCCCGCAGCTACTCCAGCTGTGAACCAGCCGGACCAGTCGCCTGTAAGCAAAGATCTCAAGATGCTTACCATCCCCCAGCTCAAGAATCTCAACGACATGCCAGTAGTAAAGTTTTTGCGCAAGTACGAGCTGTGGGTCAGCTTGCTGGTATTCTTTAGCCTGTGGGCAGGGTTTCTAGCCTATTCTCATACTTTAACTTCTGGCTATCACTTAGTAGACGATCACGAAATGCTAAGCATTTCGCAAGATCTAGTAGGCAGCAATCCTATCAGCGTGTCGATTAAATGGATCACGTCAGACCTGAATGCTAGATTCCGTCCGGTATATTACATCCACCGTGTATTCTCGATCTGGCTGCTCGGTACCAACTTCCAGTCACTCTCAATTTTGCTTTTGCTCATGGCGACAGTAACTTCATGGTTGCTGTATTTATTTGCTCGCAAGATTAAGTTCGGCAAAATTACATCGTTCTTATTTGTATTCATCACTTTGCTAGGCACACAGGCGGCAATCTGGTGGCGGTTAGGACCATCGGAATCTATTGCGATTATGTGGCTAGCGTTGGGACTGCTGTTCATGGCAAAATCAGTATTTGATGCGCCAAAGTTCAAACTTAGAAACACAATTATCGCAATCGCGGCATTTATAATCGCCTCCCTATCTAAAGAAGCATTTGTAATTCTACTTCCTGGAATCGTATTCTGGTGGCTGCTACTTTATCGTCAGCACAGTCACGTCAGCTGGAAAGCCACGATCAAGAAACATTTGCCACACGTCATTGGGCTGGGAGTTGTGTGTGTCACAGAGCTCGCTATCATCTTCTTAAAGGTGGGCACTACCGGCATCGGTTATGCCGGTGCTGACTCGCAGAGTCTGACTCCGCGCAAGATTCTCAGCACCTGGAAATCGTTGTATGTGCAAAATAACCCTTGGTTGATTGCTTTCTTGATGGGTTTGTTCGCAGTTATTCTAATTATCACTTTCTTACAGACTTCCGGGACCTGGAAGCAGAAGTTCAAAGCCAACTTGCCCCAATATAAAGAAATTGGCTACACCGCAATATTAGTAATCGCCCTAACTTTGTCGCAGGCAGTGCTTTACGCCAAGTCTGGAATTGTCGAACGGTACTTGATCCCAGGGACTCTCGGTCTAGGATTCCTCGCAGTATATTTGATTTGTCAGATTCAAAAACGTTTCGCCGATGTAGGCTGGCGCGTGGTCATCACTATCGCTTTGGTAATAGTTACGCTGTTCTCACTGTTCAATCAGTACGCGGCGGCACGTAGCGAGGCTAAGCCATTTGCCAGCGACGGTCTGGTCCTCAATCAGGCATTTGACGCTATCGTAGGTTCTACCAATCCCTCTGACACGATCGTGATTGTGGCTGATCCGGCCTACGACTTCGAAGCCAGCATTTCTACGCAGACATATCTGAGCATTCAGACGGGTCGTAACAACACTTATTACTTTCCATTCTGGAGTCAATCAGCAGACGTGTATACACCTTTCCAAAATGACTTGGGCAACTTTTATGTCAGCATGATTGGTAAGCAGAATATGTCGTCACTTCAAGATCCATCACAAGTGCGCGCTGTGTTCACATACAAGAATACCGATGAGGCATTCCAAAGCCATCAGCCAACGTGGTTCAAGGCTCTGAATTTCCAGCGACATGAGTTCGGAAATTACGTGGTGTATACGCTTAGCTCTAGCCCGCAAGTTAAGGGCGCACAAACTACTAGTCAGAACGCAAGCGCAGACGGCACATATACCTACGAAGATCTGGGAATCAAATTTACAATCAACCCGGCGCAGGCACAGGTTACCAGACAAAATAGTATTGTCTATGTGCACCCTTTCGGTCTCAAACCCATGGAAGGACAGTTCGTACAGGTGTTTACCAAAGATCCCAGCGTCTCCTTCGAGCAAGCCATCCGTGATCAGTTTCTTGTAGGCTATCCTGCAAACCAGTGCTTTCTCGACCCTGTTACTTCCGCTTTTCCTGATGGTCCTCAGGACTATGTCAAAACTATCATTGATTATCCGCCAGTAAAAGATTCAACTTCCCAGTCTTGGACAAATGCCCGTTACTGCCCGGTAAGCTACAGTAAGACTACCGGGATCACTTTTTTTCTGGGCAGCAATTCCGTGCCCGATAAATTTGCCTTCATGTCAGTAGGTGGATTTTTCATTGAAAGTGATACCAGCGGTCAACCGTGGTATCAAACATTCAGGTTTCTGTGATTGCAGACACTAAGCGCACAATTCTCGTATTAGCAGTGATGTTGGTCGCAGTCATCACGCCTTTTCTCCTTGGTCAGCAAGGGTTAACGACTCTCAGCGATATTGCTCATAACTTAGTACACATTAGCCAAACGACTTTGGATCAGCGCCGCGCCGAAACTTATGCTGATCTTGGATTTGCTTACATCACTCGTATTTGGCAATATTACCCTTTTCAAGATCACTTCCCGATCACACGTTACAAAGATGCTAATCGTAACGTGCAAATCTTGTTGCCTCAAATCATCAATCACACCGACGACTTCGTGCTGTTAGCCCTTGATGTCCCGCCACAAGCATTAGTCACGAATCCTATCGCAGACTTAAGTTCCGTTTCTGCGACCGACCAAAGCCAAAGCAGCTGGACTTTGAGAACGGGAGACGATTACAGCACACTCAACGGATTTGAGTTTGTCCCGGCTACCTGTGGAGCCGCCCAGGTGCAGCTTACTTTGCAATTCTTCTCTACCGTCGATGACAACCAGCCGGTGGTTGTAACCTCTGACTCCGTAACTTGTACTCCCGCAATTCCGATAGAAATTACCTTGCCAGCACCTGTTACTAACTTATCGTTTGGCAGAGGTGGTGTCCCGTTTCTGCTGACAGTAACTGCGACAGCGTCGGAAACCTGGGACCGCATTACGGCTATGGGAATCAAAGTCGATGCTACCGGATTTACCATGGTGAATCACGAAGATCAGAATTACACTTTCATTCGCGATGATGTCCTGCACACAGCAGAACAAGAGCACGATGTATGGTGGACATTTATAAATCATATCCGCAATGTTTGAGCTAATCATCACCATATTACTAATTGTTGTGTTTCCGGCGTTGGCGGGAGGCATATTGCCAGCTGACAAAACCCAGCTGCCGCAGCGATGGCTGGCTGGTCTGTTGCTATTAGGTTTGATCATTACTTTCGGTCATGGGTTAGGTGTAAATCATATAGCTACATATGCCCTGGCGGGAATCTTAATTACTTTAGGCGCCATCAACATTGTTCGCCACTATCAGTGGCCTGCTTTCAGCTTTAGTCCGTACTGGTTTGCTGCTGGGATTGTAATCGCTATTATCGTATTGCTGACTTGGACTGAAGTGATTAACTTTCCATTGCATGGCGGAGACGCCGTGGTTATCTGGTTTAACAAAGCTCGCTCGATCTATCTGTGGCAATCATTGGTACAGATACCAATCAATACTTACCCAAATCTGGGAGCAAGTTTGTGGGCAGGCGTGATGACAGTTGCTGGTTATGTGGAATATTTGGGCAGACTAGTATTTCCGACGGCGTATATTTTCTGGTGCGCTAACCTACTGCGGCACAAACTAAAGCATCCACTCGGCCAGACTTTGTATTTAATCACCGCTGCTAGCTTAAGCATTTACTTGCTTAATGCTGGCATGTGGGATGGTTATCAGGACATGTTGCTGTCTATCGTGGCCGCGAACGGCGTTTATTTACTGGCACGTGTAGTTCTCCAGTCTAAACACTGGAAATGGGATCTTGGGCTTGGTTTATTTTTCATCAGTACCTTGTATTTGATCAAAAACGAAGGCGCGGTGCTGGCGGCAATTATATTTGTGGGGTTTGTCATCGCCTTGGCTGTAAGCCAGCGACCACGCAAGTTGATGTCTATTGCCCGTAAGCAACTGAAGCTAATTTGCATGAGCCTAGCTGTGCTTGTCATTCCCGCGCTGCTTTGGATCTTCACTCTCACTCATTCGCAAATTGATCCTTCCCAGGTTCAAGGCGGAGCCTTTAGTATCAAAGGTCTACTAGAAATCCCGCAGCGGTTGCCTACTTATTTGCCACCCATCCTGCACTACTTGCGCATAGATATCACCGCGCTCCTCCCGGTAATTGCGCTAGCAATATTCATGTCTGTGGCCTGCCTAATCATAGTGAAATCTCGACGTGTAGTAGCGTTAAATCTGTTCTTGTGGCTGATCCTGATATTACACATAGCATTCATAATCGTGACGTTCCTAGCCACAAATTCTGACCAAGCATGGCACTTGGACGCGGCGTTCCACAGATTGATGACTCAACACGAGTTGGTATACGTAATTGTGATACTGACAAATCTGGGGCTGATACTGGATAAGGAGTTAGCTGACCTGGTAAAAAAGCTGAAAGCTTAGTGCTTGTACAATTTGGCAATTGTAATTTGTTTACCTGTATTTAAGTCCACCACCGGCATGTCTTGCATCTCCGCGAGTTTGGCGGCTCCCTTTAGGAACGTTAGCTCACCAGACTTATTTCGCGAATCGCGAAACTTGGCTTCCACATAACCTTGAGCTGGAGTAGCTTCGCGTAACGGCGCTTTGAGCACATCAGTTCTTACAAATACCGCATCATTGCCATTGCTGTTGCAACCCACGAAACTGTAGCCTTTTTGTTTGCCCAGCTTCACTAGCGCTGCCACCGATGCGCCGAAGTATAAGCCAGAATAATGCGCCTTATTGCGTTCAAAATCTTCCGCGTACGGAATCACGACTTCGGCTTCACTACCAAATGCACTGTTGTACTCGCACATCACAATTCTGGGTTTGACCACGTCGATGGCTTCCCAGATCCAGTAATCGTTGCCATCGAGATCAATCACTAGTAATCCGATATCTTGCTCCTTAGTGTACGAGCTAATCAGATCATTAATATTGTCTTTAGTGATAAATGCACCTTTGGCGGTCAGATCATATCGCCAATGTAATTCACTTTTGCGTACGCCTTCCATATACGTGTCGGAACCATCCATAATTAACCCTGACCAATTGTCTTTCATTAATAAGAATCTGGTGGTCGATTCGCTGTAGTCTTCCACGCCAAATTCCACAAATACTTTATTCGGAATCTCTATGTGTTGGGTCAGATATTGCACGATTCCATCCTGACCAAACTGAGAGAATACTTTAAATTCAACTTCTTTTAGTGAAGCGATTTCTCCCACGTGCTTAACTCTTTCTGCGTGTAGTTGCCCTAGCAGAATATGTGATACTTCCTGGTCATTACCGCTTTTGCGAAAGCTGGTGACCAAAATGCTGAGTTGGTGAGATATGGTATCAGCGATTTGGCCCACGATGGCTCTGACTTCGTAGAGTTCTTTGCGGATGTTCTTAACTTTCTCCAACATATTATTTCTTGATAACTTTCTTAACTGAATCTTTCCACGGCTGCGGAATTTGTTTTATTAGTTTGCGATACGAACCTTCTGCCCGCGGAACCAATTCTACCGGAGGAATATGAAACACATTTGCAGATTCGAACTCGTCGGCTTGTTTGTCCTGAACCATAAATTCTGGATGGGTAATGCTACCAATATCCTGAGTCGGAACGTTCGCCAGCTCAGAACCTACATCTGTAGTGTGAGTAGCATTTGCCTGGAATCCGATATTGGAAATTAGATTTACGTTGGGCAAGATGCACAAACCGCTGTTGCTGAAGATGGTAAATACCCACTGATAATCCCAAGTATCCAGCTGATTGTCATGCACTACCTGAAAGTTTTTCATCCAGAATTCTTGCTCTGCCGGATTATCAAACAGGTTAGCAATCTGATTTTGTTGTTTGAAATCAGGTAGCTTAGTAGTCTTCACATCATATTTAGCCCATGCTCGTTTCCAGCTGCCCCAACCCCAGATGTGCGGATACCGGGAGAAGTAATAGCTGGCAGAACCACGCCTGGTACCCGACTGGGTATGCTGACCACTGATCAACATCACGCGATCATCATGACGATATTTCTCCAGCAATTCTTTCATGTAATTGAAGAACGAAGGATGCGGCAAGCAATCATCTTCCAGTATGATTCCCATCTCTACGTTTTCGAAGAACCAAGTGATGGCGCTACTCATAGCCACTTTGCAACCGAGGTTGTGATCGCGTAGCAAAGTCTTAACTTCACAATCCCAATCAATATTTTTCAACACCAAATCACGCGTCTGTTGGCAGCGCTCTGCTTCGCCTTCTTTGTGCTCACGTGCGCCATCAGCAGCCACGTACAAATATTTGGGCTGCAACTTGCGTATCTGCTCAAATACTCGCCCTGTAGTGTCAGTGCGATTGAAAATTGTGAATAGGATTGGAACGTTATACGTTAACGTCTGATCAGTTTCTTGATCCATGTCTTGATGAATGCAATTAATTTATTAAGTATATCCTTAACCGGCTTCGGGAAATTCCACTTTAAAGTGTACCAGGCAGATTCCAGTTGCGGCAGCTGTTTGCGGTAGCGGTCTTTGATCAAAGCGTTCTCTGGGGCAAATTTCTCCAGCAGCGTCGCGCCTTGGGAGCTCTTGGAATCTTCATGATAAATTTGAATCGCCATGTATTGATAGACTTTAAACCACCGCGCATGCGCGAAACAAAATTTGATCCACAGATCAACATCCATCACATAATGTAAATTCTCGTCAACACCGCCTACCAAATCAATTAAGTGTTTCGAGAAAAAGATTGCTGGCTGCTGCGGAGTCTTATCCTGGAACAACAAGGAATACAAGTTTGGCGTCGGAGGCGTCTGTCGCCACATCTCTTTGCCAGTGCCGTCCACGGCAATAGTGTCGCCGACTACGATGTCGATATTGTGAGTCTCATAAGCTGTAGCCACAGTCTTGAAAGTATCGGGAAGGTAAGAGTCATCTGAATTAATCCAGGCCACAATCTCACCCTCCGCCATATTGAAACCTTGATTTAGCGCATCTGACTGTCCCTTATCTTTGCGACTCCACCACCGATAGCTAATGCCCAGACAACGATTCCAGGCAAAGTTGGCATCTCGAGCCACGTAATAAGTTAACCCGTCTTTTTCCTGCGTATCGCAGTTATCCTGCAGCAGTTTCTCATATTTTTTAATCTCGTCTACCGAATTATCGGTGGAAACAGCATCGAGAATTATATAGTCGATGAAAAAGTCGCCAACCTGTGACAACACAGACTCCAGAGTCTTGGCGATGAACTTACCTTGATTGTACGAAGGAGTAACGATCGAAAATGTCTTAGCCATAAGTTATTTCTTTAATCTCGCGATAATTTTGTTCAACACGTCTTTCACAGGCTGCGGCAAACCTTCTCCACCTAGGCTGCGTAAGAAAATATACGGGCGGTAAATGAATATTAGCCTGAGTTGGTAAATTGTGCACTTGAGTAAGCCCAGTTTGCGGCGGTAAATCGCTCCCATCCTGTTATTTTCTGGGGCGAACTTTTCAAACATCGAGTCTCCTTGCAAGCTTTTACTATCCTGATGATAAACTTGAATCGCCAAGTAATCCCACGTTTTTAGAAACTGAGCATGCTGAAAACAGAACCGAATCCACAGGTCCCAGTCCATGGTGTAGTGCAAGTTTTCATCCACTCCGCCCACAGCTTTAAAGATTTCTGCGGTAAAGAATACTGCTGGCTGCGCCGGAGTTTCCTTCACAAATAATAATTTGAATAACGATGGTTTCCCACTCTTCTGTAGCCACAACGGTTTATCATTGCCGTCTAAAGCGATGGTGTTACCCACGATTACATCAGCCCCGGAAGTAGCAAAGCTATTGAGTGCAGTCTGTAATGCATTTTCGGTGTAATAGTCGTCAGAATTTAACCAAGCAAATATGTCGCCTACTCCCAACGCGAACCCTTTGTTCAAGGCATCAGACTGACCTTTATCCGACTGGCTTTGCCAGCGATAGCTAATGCCTAAGCAAGAATTGAACTTGAAGTCTTTAGATTTGCTCACATAGTAAGTAATCCCATCTTGCTCCGTGGTCCGGCAATTATCCTGCAACAACTTCTCATACTTTTTGATCTCCACTACCGTCTCATCCGTAGAGCCACCATCCATAATTATGTAATCGATATAAAAATCTCCCGGCTGAGTCAGGGCTGATTCAATAGTCTTGGCGATGAACTTGCCTTGATTAAACGATGGCGTAACTATGGTGAATGTGGCAGGAGTCTTCATTGGCCCTTATGTTCAGACGCTTCGTGAAATTTCAATACAAATGGCTGCATATACTCCATATCGCTCACGCGCTTGCTCACTAATTCCGGTTCGGCAAAGAAGTGATTGATCGCCTCTGCATTGTTGTAGACCGAAGCATAGATCGAGTTGAGAATTCCCGGCCCGGCAAATATCTTTTCCAACTCCTGGCGCTCAGCAGCAGATACTTCCGAGCTTAATTTGTAAAAATCTCCATAGCGAAAATGCCGATACATTCTCTTAGCCATCTCTTTCGGACTCAGTGTCATGGTCATGGCAGGATTGGCATAGACTTTACGCACCAACTGCGCGTCGGCCTGAGGCAATTTGGAGATCACGCTGTGAAATTCCTGCTTGCTGATTACATGCGGTACTAGCTTCTGCTTGGTAAACATATGAAAGTCGCCGCCATTGGTGTAGAAGTTCAAACCAAACTTATCCGCCAAGTATTGGAACGATTTCAACCTATATAACGCTACATGTTGACCGTGCTCCAGTCCGTAATACCACCAGTCAGTTGTCGGTACGGGTGTAGGAGCCACGATGGTGGAGAAGATAATGGTATCAGCGATTTTCAGCATTCTTTCCATTTCAAAAATTGGATCGACAAAGTGCTCAAACGTTTCAAATACGGTTAAGGCGGCGACTCTACCCATTTCCGGTTTGTATTCAAACCCACGGGCAATCAAATTCGGAGTGAACTGATCATCCCACAAGAAATCGTAGCCCATGTCTCGCATTAGTCTGGTCAGAATCCCATAGCCGCCGGCGAAATCTAAGTATTTGGCTTTGGGATCGAGCAAAGCACAGATTTCAGCTGACAACAATTTGGAATAGCCCAGGTTGCGATAAATGATGCCCGTGTCTGTGAGATTTATGGGCAGCTTGTAAGCTTCGTCCAACCAGTATGGAGTTTCAGTTTGCAGGAAATCACACACTGGACATTCAAAATAGGCAATTTCGTACTTGCCCATGATCTTGGCAGTGAACACTTGTTTGGCTTCATTGCCACAAATTCTGCATTTCATAATGTGAACGGATTAAATTAGACTTTGGTATAACTTCTGCGTTTGGGTAGCGGTTTTCTCCCAGGAGAACTGCTGATTTCTGTGTCTGCCCTTGGCAGACATTTGTTGACGTAATTCCGGAGAATAAATTACTTTGGCGATGGTGTCACGAATAGACGCGACATCTTTAGGATCAAAGTATTCAGCGGCATCTCCACCTACTTCCGGTAACGAACTTATATTACTCGCTACCACCGGTGTGCCGCAAGCAAAGGCCTCCAGCATTGGGATGCCGAAGCCTTCATACAAAGACGGGTAAGCAAATGCCAGGGCATGTTTGTAGCAAGTAACTAAAGCTTCATCGCTTCCAGAAACCGCCATAGTGCGATCACCAATACCCAGAGCTTGGAGATACTCTATTTCCTCCCCGTACAATCTGCCGCCACCACCGGAACAAACTAAATGTAACTCAGGATCTTTGTGCATCAGTTGTGCCATGGCTGCCGCGAATACGTAGAAATTTTTGTAGAGAAACCGATTGCCCACAAACAGCACAAACTTTTCTGGCAACTGCAAACTGCCATCCTCTGGTGTGTTTGGATCCAGTGAGTTGGCCAAATGGATAGTTTCGATCTTGGCTGGATCGGTGCCGTAGAATTTCACAATGTCGTTCTTGGTCGACTCGGAGATGGCGATCACTTTAGCCGCCTTTTCTACCAATTCTCGCTTGGCTTTGAACATGGTGCCAGCTTGATCTAGC
>CAYXSB010000008.1:0-18370 GCA_964466865.1 uncultured Candidatus Saccharibacteria bacterium | reverse complement strand
CTCCGCGGCAAAGTACTTGGTAGTATTCCAGAATGAGAAAGAGTTACGTTCATCCGGTGGATTGCTCTCTGCATATGGCAATTTGACTATCGACAAGGGTAAATTAGGCGACAATATTAAGGCCACGGATATGTGGGCGCTAGAAGGATACGTCTCTTGGACGCTAGGAGTTGATGCCGGTCATCGCAACATTTACGGACAAAATGCATTGATGAATTCTGGGTGCGGTTCTACGTATCTGCGAGCACAAGACTCGGGTATCTACCCAGACCTGAATGCATCGAAGAACATATTCAAAGATTACTATGATATTGCGCATAGATATGACGCAAAGGATTATCCTGACTACCAGACCATCATTATCGTAAACACCTTCTTCGCTAGTGACATCATTTCCTTTGTACAACCAATTGTGGTCCAGGATAGTGACGGCCAGACAAAAACAATCACTGCCGACAACGCGGCCAAAGAAATATTCGCAGTCACCTCTTCTGGTCCATTTGATCCAGCCACCAGAAAAGACTTCATCGGCACTGTGGCGACGGCGCTGAAGGATAAATTTAACGCCATGTCAGCTTCCGATTTCCCGCGAGTGATTGAAACCTTGATCCGTACCATGCAGGAGAAGAACATTGCCTTCTATTCTAAAGATGCCGTGTTGCAAAACTACTTTGATGAGCTAGGAATTAGTGGCCGCATAGAGCACAACTTCGCTGGCGACTATTTGAATATCGGCGAGGCCCAGAATTGTTCCCTGAAATCTAACTTCTATGTCTACGATGTGGTTACGCAAAATATTAACTTCACCCCAGATGGTCACGTTACTAAGGATGTAAATATTCACTGGGCAAATGAGAAGGTCTACGATCCTAACGAAAGCAATATTTTGTCTGCGTCTCCGCTATTCCGGTATCGAGCTTGGGTGCGTGTGTTTGCACCGCCAAAGACTGTGTTTACCAAGTCAGACGGGTTTGCATCGTCAGCGTATTTCTACCAGCCGGTGACTTATTTCGATGACGTGATGCAGAAGCAAGTAGATGACAACGTGATCTGGTTCGATGAGCGGAGATTGACTCCACAATCACCCATACCAACGCACGACTTGAACGTCAGTTACAATTTGCCAGATGACATCATGTACACACCGGATAAGGGTTATCGATTGTTGATTCAAAAACATCCTGGCAAAAAAGACGAGAAATATGTCATCCATATCAACGATGCCGGCAACATCACCTCCACTGAGCTGAATTTGGATCGGGACAAAGTCGTGACTTACAAATCAGGTGTAATTACCGTCGAGAATTATGATACGCGTCTAGATCAGTACTACAATCTAGCGCAACAGCTGCAAACCATTAATCAGTAATTGTCAGCCGGAGCAAAGTTGCTCCGGCTTTTCACGCCTGCCCGAATTATTTAATCAACTGCCAATCGTCAGTAACGACGCGCAGTCTGGCTTTTGGTTCTCCTTCTTTCGAAAGATAGGCTTCTGCCTCGGGTCTACCGTCGACGGCTACTAGGTCGCCTTTCTTAATCAAAGTTCCAGCCTTCTCCACATCTTTTTTGGAGAATACGACGCAGTCATAAAACTGCACTTCTTCGCCGCGTTCCTTACCGAGATAACGGTTAACTGCCAGGCTGAAGACTGCAAACTGTTTGCCGCTTTTGGCATCAATGAGTTCGGCGTCTTTGGTAGCACGGCCGAGTAGAATTAACTTTTGCATATTCATATGCAAAATCTAAAAAGTAATGGTCGATATTAGCGGGGAGAGATTAAAGATTTCTGAAGTAAGCTGGGTTCTCTTGGAAAACAGATCAAGCCGGCTGAGAGACTGTGCCAAAAGGGTTCCCGTGAGACTTGTCTCGGGGAAAAGGCGCAGTCTCTCGGCCGGCTGTTTATCAATCGTACTTGGCGGCAAACGCGTCGCGGATGAGTGTGAGCAGCTCATCCTGTGGGATTCCCAGCTCCTGAATACCGGTGAGGATGTCTTGGCGGTTAATTTTTGCGGCGAATCCTAGTTCCTTGGTCAACTTCTTATTGAGGGAGCTAACTTTCATATCCGCAAACTTGGGCACCATTTTATTGTAAGCGTAGAATAAGCCGCTGAGCTCGTCCAATGCCAATAACGCTTGCATCATTTTGGTGGAGCGATTGAAGCTAAGGTCAGCATGTCCTTTGAGGGCGCCGATCATTTCCTCAGTAACTTCCGGCATTTCTGTCTGAAGCTGCTCAAATTTCCCAGGGTGAGTCTCCGGCCATTGATCAAAATCCCAATCGTGAATCAAGCCCAATATGGCCCAAGCTTCTGCGTCTTCATGCAAATGCTGAGCAGCCGTACGCATGGCCAGTGAGACCATTTCTGCATGGTGTAATTGATATTCGTTAGTCACATATTTATGGAGAAATTGGTCTGCTTGTTCGTAAGTCATGGTTTTGAATTAATTTTATCTAGAGTGTTTAGAATATAGCATTAAACGGGTTTACCTGCCGCTGCTTAAGCGGTATCATCCTTCCACAACTATAGCAATTATATACCGGAGAACATAATGCCAGATAAATATATACAGCCCGACCTAGAGCGAATCTTACAAATGAACGATTGGTCAGAGGCAGCTTTTATGCAAATACAGGCTTTGATGCGCCAGATTTCACCAATGGAAGCGTTGGAGGTCAAAGGTCGACTACAAGTAATTACCGACGAGCTTATTAATAGCTGGCGGGATTTAGTTGAGAAAGGTTTTGATGACTTAGTTATTCCTCGGATTAAACCTGGAGTGAGTGTAGACGACTTGTTACCAATCGTTCAACCCTCGCTGCATTATCTACAAGAGATGGCTACACAATTGTTGATTAGCTACAGCTTTGACTTTGCCGATGCAATTGATGCTGATCATTTGGGAAAGCAGCTACTGGAGAACTTCGTGACAATCAATGGTCTTGTCGGAGTATGGAGATTGATGATACTTGTGAAGCTGGTGAGCCCACTACCTACAGACAAATTGCATTTATCGACCGTTTCCTTGCAACTGAGGCTGTCACATATGCGAATGCGGTTGCACTTAGACTTTGCGCATTACGTAGAGGAAACGATTAAGTTCGGAAAATCTGAATCTTAATATACTGCTATATATCTACTTGAGGCTGAGTATCACTTACTGACAAAGAACTTTCTGTAAAGCGGTGTTTGACTCGCAGTATCTTATAGTATATAATAGGTATAGAAAGAACTGAGCTTTAGCTCAATTCCGACCTTGAAAACCCGGAAAAGTTTTTCCAATTTCCCTAGGAGGACTCATGTCGAATTCCACAAAGATTGTTGCTGTGATCGTGGTTGTAGGGTGTTTGGCTGCATTTGCTCTGGTTTCGATTAGCGGAATCAGTAGTGCGGCGCAGGCAAGTAGCGCAACTCCTGTAACAGGGACGGCGACTGCAACCAGCGGGTTCCCTGCCGCTAGCTTTACACCTCAGCAGCTCAAGGACTTGAAGTCAGCGACGCCCGTGCCGCCGACCAAAACCCCGACAAGCAACCTGACCCAGACGTCGCAAGCATATAAGACAGAGCTTGCAGCAACATTCGCTTCGGCGATTGAAGGCTCAGTTGCGGCGCACTATACAGAAACTGCGCGTCGACCCACAGCATCTGCCACTGTTACCCCAAGCCCATCAGCGACGATTGACCCTGCTGTGTTGCTGATCGCCGTACACGACGCTCAGACGCAGACCGCGGAGGCGCAAGCCACAACCGATCAGGTTGTGCGTGACTCGCTAACGCAAACAGCACAAGCGCAAGCTACGATGGACAAGATAGTGAACGACAGAGTGGTACAGGTGTTGGCGAGTGCCACGGCACTATCCGCTACCAACCAGCCCAAGATCATTATCATCACGGCGACTCCTCCGACAAGTGCAGTGTCTCCGACTCTAATTCCGACTGTGATCAGCACAGATCAGCCGCCTGCGGTTGGTGGTGCAGTCCTTACCCTTACTGGCTCTGGTTATGGTAACCAAACTGTGAGATTCGCCATTCTTAAAGAAGTGAGCGACTCCGCGGTGGTCAGCTATGACCTTGCTGGAACAGGGCTGATCCTACATGCTCGTCTGATGGTAAACTTCGCAACCAAGAAAGTGTTGGAGTATACCGAGGATGGGGCAAGTCTGGAAAAGGATTTGGGCGAGGTGCGCTGTACGCGTGTGGTGACCAGCACTGGCTATATGGCAAGTGTGCATTTCACCCTCTATGGCAGTGTGTACGACTTTATCCTCGGATAAGTTGTAGCCTGCCGATTCCCTGGAAAAACTTTCCGGGGAGTTCCAATGTTCACCACTGGTGACTATTGGAACTCTCGCAAGAGAGGCGCTCTTTCACAGCAGACGCCCTACGAAGCTATTTATAGCAAAGTAGGGCGTCTGTATGTTTTTTATCAGTAATTATTTCTGCTCTGCCTCTGACTGCTCTGGAAACTTGATTCCCGGGTAAATTGCACGGGTTATGTTATCAATTTCTGCTTTTAATTGCGGGAATGGCACGCCTTCTTTGGCGCTGACATTCTCGAAGAACCAGAATACGCGCTCAGATAGTCCGAAACCGCAGGCTGGGGGCATACCGTATTCCAGCATTTCTACAAAATCAATGTCCAGCATCTGAGCTTCCGCATCGCCGCCTTCGCGTAGTTTCTCCTGCTCCATAAATCTATCTAATTGATCTACTGGATCGTTAAGTTCCGAATAAGCATTGGTCAATTCACTACCAGCGATAATAGTATGGAAGCGATCAGTTAACTCAATATTATCCTTGTTTGCTTTAGCCAAAGGTGAGAATTCTTTTGGTACTTCTATCAAGAATGCCGGGCCGGCGATTGTTTTGCGAATCAACTTCCACAGATTGTCGACCACACGATTGCGATTAACGTCTGTGCCTAAGTCAATCGCATTCTGTTTGAGAACCTCATTCATTTTGGCGACGTCATAGGTAAGCGCATCAATGCCAAATCGAGATTTAATAATTTCCAGATATTTAATTTCTTCCCAGTCTTTGCTTAAGTCCACTTCGAACCCGCGCATGGTAAAAGTTTGTTTCCCGTATACAGCTTGCATCACATGTTGGAACATTTCTTTGGTCAGTTCCATGCCCATGCGGAAGTCGGCATACGCCCAGTACCATTCCATAGCGATATGCTCTGGCAAATGCTCATCATCGATACCTTCGTTACGGAATCTAGGACCGATGTCGTAAACTTTTTCAAAACCACCACCGATCAAACGTTTCAAAGGCAATTCATGAGAAATACGCAGATAGAAATCTTGGTCTAAAGCATCGAAATGTGTGGAGAATGGTTTAGCGTCAGCACCGCCGGTGGTATGTTCCAGCACTGGAATATTTACTTCGATAAAACCTTTGCTATCGAGAAACTCACGGATAGCTTGCCAGAATTTCGAGCGACGCACAAAGCGTTCACGTACTTCTGTATGCAATGCCATATCCAAATAACGCCGGCGGAAACGATCTTCTTTATCTTCCAGTTCCGTTGGTAATGGGCGAATAGCTTTAGTGAGAACCCGCAGGTCTTTGACCAGGATCGAAATTTCTCCGCGATTGGTTTTGGTGACCACTCCGCTAACCTCCACAATATCGCCAACATCCAGGAGTCCTAAATCTGTAAATCCCAAAGTCTGTTTGGCTTTATCAGTAGCATTGATTTCATCTTGTTTAATGTACAGCTGAATCTTGCCGGACTGATCTTGCAGATCGCCGAAGATTAAAGCCCCGTGCTCGCGCCAGGACATCAAACGTCCAGCGATGGTGACAGTTTTATTCTCGTATTCCGAGAACTTGGAGACGACTTCTGAATTATCGATCTGCTTGTTAGCTTGAGATGGAAACGGGTCAAAGCCCATATCGCGTAACTTCTGGACTTTTTCCAGACGCAACTGGCGTTGGCCGATTAACGAAGAATCAAATTGGGTGACTTCACTCATGAAAAAGACTTAACTGGCTGGATTATACAGTTTCTGGAAATTTAAAACAAAAAAGGTAGAACTATTAATGCCGGCGACTTTGTCGCCGGCATTATTCGCCACATTATGCTGTGACGCGAACCTGGAGGAGGCTACTGCCGTAATGCAGAAATGACGCCCGGAAACTTACTTTGGGTAGCTCGCCGTTGTATCGACCCGATTCCGATTCGACATACATACGCTCGATTTCTACCAGCATTGATGTCTCCTTGTTACCACTGTACATCGTAATCAGGTAGGCACTTCGCTGAGCTGGCATCAGTTCGAACATTAAGGCGTTCACATTTGCCAGTTCACTGGTGAACTCGTACATGTACATGTCGATACCGTCGCGGTCTGGGAGTATTTGCATCAACTGGAAACATTGCAGAGGATTGGATATTACGCGTCTAGTATAGACCCGCAATTTTACCTCTTCACCAAAGATCTCTGGTTGTAGGAACCCATCTCCTTGGAATGTAACCGCCACCCGCTGCAATACCGGCATGATCTGCGAACTTTCCATTGTCAAATCCTCCTACTTAGGTTGGTGTCGGATTATAGCATTTGAGGCTGTTTTCCTTTATCCTATATGTATGAACGATCTGGACATCCTGGCAAGAATTCTACTAGCATTGAGCTTCGGCGCCATCTTGGGTCTAGAGACAGAAACTCGCGTAAATGAAGCCTTAACTACCGAAGCCAAACGCAAAGCGGCGCGGCGAATCGGTGGCGTGCGCACTTACACAGTGTTGTCGTTGTTAGGCGCGATTGGTGGACTGCTATTCGCTCAAGGCTACCCTATCTTTGCATACTTGGTATTCATTGGCGTGTTCCTACTGGTGCTGGCAGCATACGTTTTGAACGTGGAAGTGCAAAAAGCTTTCGGGATGACTACAGAGATCGCAATTATGATTACCGTGTTGGTGGGATTTGCGGCGACGGCGAATGTAATTTCTCTAGAAATCTTAATAGTAATTATCGTACTCCTGACGTTTATTCTGTCACAGAAGCGCGGGATCGGTTTGCTCGTAAGTAAAATCGCACATGCTGAGTTGATCGATGTAGTGACATTCGCAATTGTGGCACTGGTGATTTTCCCGTTTCTACCTAATCAAGATATTTTGATGCCGACGGTGGGTCCGATTGCTGACTTGTTGCGAAGCATAGGATTATTCCCAGCGGGAATTGAGAAGTTAGTGCTGTTGAATCCGTTTAAATTGTGGCAGTACGTATTGCTGATTTCCGGATTCAACTTGGTTGGTTATTTCGCAGCCAGACTGCTGGGCAAGACCAGAGGTTTGTTACTGTCAGGTGTATTTGGTGGATTGGTATCTTCTACATCGACCACGATTTCCTTAGCGATACGGGCACGTAGTGAGAAAGATGATGAGCACGTGCGTAAATTAGCTGGCGCTGGCTTGATAGCTAATGCGACTAGTTTCTTACCACTGCTAGCCTTGGCTGCATCTGCTAGCTTGTCTTTTGCCCAATCGATTCTCTCAGTCTCGGTATTGTTTGCGATCGTGAGCATTCTCATTGGGGTGTGGTATTTACGTAAGGATGGAAAGCATCGGGATGAAGTGCAAATTCAGTACACACCATTCTCATTGATGCCGGCAATTAAATTCTCATTGCTATTAACTACAGTAAAGATCGTGTTGCAGCTGGTAAATATTGTGATGGGGCACAACGCATTTGTGGTGGCGACGGCTTTGTCTGGCATTGCTGGTATGGATGTGGCGGTGATCTCCTTGGGTGAAGTTATTAGCGTGGGAGAAATCGCCGTGTTTACCGGCGTGATTACTTATTTCGGTGCCAATATTGTTAACTTCATCGCTAAGACTGTATACAGCCGCTGGGAAGGTACTTCTAAGTTCGCGCTGCGAATCGGCACTGGGTTGCTACTTACTGCCATCGCCGGGGCTGTGTTGCTGTATGTGATGTGGCGAATGATAGCCTGACAGCGATTACTGGTATAATCCCGCATGGCGATCGAAACTCTACACGGTACAATTTCTACTCCGGCATTTATGCCAGATGCTACTTATGGTGCTGTGAAAGCTTTGACCTTTGGTGACGTCGAACAAGCGGGAGTTAAGGAACTGGTGACCACAACTTTGCATATCGAGCAGAAGCTAGGCAGCGAATACATTCGTGACTTTGGCGGGTTGCATAAGTTCTTCGGCTGGGACCGACCAATTCTCACAGATAGTGGTGGCTTTCAGGTATTCTCCCTGATCCATCGTACTCCCAATAAATCTAATAAGATAACCAATGCTGGCTGTAGTTTCATCGATCCAGCTACTGGCAAATTTCAACTGCTGACGCCAGAGATTTCTCAGATTGTCCAATTCAACTTAGGCTCTGATATTTGTGTAGTGCTAGATGAACCCGTAGTACACGATGGACCATTGAGCCAAGCCAAGAAAGCAGTAGAGCGAACGACAGATTGGGCCAAGCGTTCAAAACAAAAATTCCTGGAATTACACCGCCTGACAGAAGCCGATTTCAATAATCCAAAAATCAAGCGTCCATTGCTGACGGCAGTAATTCAGGGTGGAAATAACTTTGAGCTACGCAAACAAAGCGCTGACGAACTGCAAGAAATAGGATTTGATATTTATGGATTTGGCGGATTGCCACTGCACAACACATTCTCCTGGAAGAACGATGCGCCAACAGGTTTTTATCATGACCTATTACGCCATGTAGGTTCGTTAGTTTACGGTGACAAGCCTAAGTATGGTCTAGGAATTGGGACGCCGGACGACATTATGTTCTGCAGCCAGCTAGGCTGGGAATTATTTGATACCGTACTGCCGACGCGCAATGCTAGACACGGCTATCTATACGTTTCTTCCGGAAACGGTGACCAGACTCATATTCACTACGACGTACTGCATATTAATAGCGAGCGTTACAAAGCAGATGCCGGACCAGTTGATCCAGAATGTGACTGTGAATGTTGCCGCACGGTTAGTCGGGCTTACTTAAGATACCTATTGAAAATCGGAGAATCATCGGGCGCAAGACTAGCCAGTATTCACAACCTTAGATACTACTCCCGGCTAATGGCACAACTGCAGACATCGCCGGTAGCGGTCTAAAGCTACCACGACTAAGAATATTACTCACCCAGCCATTCAGCAGTAGGATGACCACGGCGTTGAATGAGGTGATAATCACGATGAATTGTAATACAGAACTTTCGTTTACTTGCAGGCTCATCACCGCGATCCCGACTACGAAAGCGGCAGATAGGCGGGCAATGTAGTAAAGCACTTCTAGATACAGATCCACTTCCACAGTCGCTTCGCCCATATATGTTCCCAATACCAATTCTTTGTTGCGGTAAGAGTATTCTTGAGTAGCAGGATCGTTGAAAGCACCACCGACTGTGACAGCGGTGCCACGTAAGATCATCGATGGCAAAGTCCAGATGATGCCGAACAGCAGGTTGGAAATACCAATTACGGAAGCTCCGAAGTAGCCCATGTTCAGCTTACGCTTAAACTTATCTTTGCGATGTAAGAACGTCATGATGGCAGCGACGAATCCAAGGCCGCTGAGCAGCAGACCGACGCTAAATTCATTTCCTAAAAATAGAAATGGAATTATCGATAACGCGTCTACTTGCAGCTCATTAAAGAACTCCATGAACACCACAGATATGCTCCAGCGTTTGAAACCGCGTCGGCGCATCAGTGGTCTGAGCTGGGCAAAGTTGAGCACATCATGCGGAATCTTGTTTCCACCCCATCGGTATAAGCTGCCTACTAGGTACAGCATAATTCCCACAACGAAAATCCAAGTGTAACCATAAGCCACAATTGAGCCACCGACCACTACTGGTAGTGCGATTCCGATAATGTAATCAATGCTAATAGTTAGGTTCAAGAAGCTAGAACGCTTGGCCCCACGTACTTCCTTGAGGTTGTACATGTTGCTAGGCACGAAATAGAAAGCTTTGGCGATACCGCGCAGTACGGCTAGCAAGATATGGAACGTTAGGATATTCGGTAGAGTCGCCAACGTCAGAATGGTACATATTACCAATAGAAAATTGCTGAGGCGGAAACTACGAGCGTAGCCTAATTTACTGAGGAAAAAGCTGGCGAGGAAGGACCCAAGAATTATACCGGTGTTATAACCTCCGGCATTCAAAAATACTACCGCCACGGAATTATTCGAGGCGCGCAGCAGCAAAATTATATAGTACGTCCACGTTACGACATTCGCAACGTCGAACAGTAAACGAAAAAAAAGATACTGTGCATTAGTATCTCCTTTAGCGTTACTAAAGGCAGGC
Organism: uncultured Candidatus Saccharibacteria bacterium; assembly: GCA_964466865.1. Taxonomy (GTDB): domain Bacteria; phylum Patescibacteriota; class Dojkabacteria; order J137; family JAEUSD01; genus CAYXSB01. The sequence goes on along the minus strand of CAYXSB010000008.1, from coordinate 8,060 downwards.
AAGTGCATACATAAGTTTACGATGGATTGCGATGAATGACAATTAAATTACAAGCAACAAAAAACAAGTTGTTATTTGTCGTGTTTGGTATGTTTGTTATTTACCTTATGGCTGGCTGGCGACGGGGAATTCCGGAAGTGATTCTGTTGGTAGTACGTCAGGTAGTAGTGCCTTTTGTGCAGCTTCGAGAGTTAAGAAGGCACAGCGGCGGCGGCTAGGTGTCAGCTCGATTCCCAATATTCCCAATACGTCTTCTACAGTCATGGCTTCAATCTCGTCTACGGTCTTGTGTTTGAATTCTTCAGTGAGTAAAGAACCACTAGCTATAGAAATAGAGCAACCTTCACCAGTGAAGCTGGCATTTGTGACTTTGCCTTCTTTCACGGTCAGAAAGATTTCGATGACATCTCCGCAAGTAAAATTCTCCAGCCGTAAATGGTGGGTGAAGTTTTCTGGTTTTCCGAAATTTTGCGGGTTGTGATAATTGTCTAGAATTACTTGTTGCTGCACGTTCATGATTGTTTCGGGATTTCGTTATTCTCCAGGTACTTATGATACAACACGATTAATCTTTGGCCGAGTTCTTCGCTAAATTTAAATTCTCGGGAAATATCGGCGGCAGTAGTTTTGGGAGCAGAATTTAGCTTGCTGACGCTACCGCTAATTTGCTCTGGCTTCAACTCTGGTAACTGTTCACCAAGGTAGCCAGTCACTAATTGCTTGCCTAGACGCTGGGAAAAGTAGGCAATGAATCTGGGGTAGGCATATACATTCAACGTCCACAGCGCAAAAATCACGATGGGCTTACTGATAGGAATAATAAAGTAAATGATGGCTTCCACCACGATAGTGGCGGCCAGTATGTAATTTACGACGTTGTCCCGCGAGTACACCTCATAGTGAGTAACGGTGCTATGGTTGATATCCGTCTGTGGCTTCTCGGTGGTAAACATCAGGTTTAGTCCTGCCAGAAAAAAGAACACCGCGTAAGGAGTTTCCAGCCAGCCGGCAAGCAGACTCAGCAAGAATACAAATACACCGAGGACATAAAATCCAAAGTAAGCGTCATAACGGTTTCCGGCGGGCATGTGTGTAGGTTAAAGTCTAAAAATTCTATTTGGCATAAACTGAGGCTACGGCTTTAATTCCAGCTATCAATTTATCAATATCTTCTTCAGTATTATAGACAGCAATGCTGGCACGTGTCGAAGCTGGGATTTGTAGCACATCGCGATGCAGTATTTGTGTGCAGTGATGGCCAGCGCGTACGCAAATCTTTTGCTCTCCCAAGGCTTGGGACAAATCGTGCGGATGCACACCGTCTACGGTAAATGCGAATACTCCGGCATGATTCTCCACGTCATGAGGATGATAAGTCTTCAGGCCATGAACTGATTTCAATGATTCTGCTAAATAGGTAGTTAATTTCTGTTCATGCTGCTGAATCTTATCCCAACCTAATTCTCGTACAAAATCGATGGCTGCGGCTAAGCCTACAGCTTCGGCAATTGGTGGTGTGCCAGCTTCAAACTTGGACGGCGAGTCGCTCCAAGTAGCCGATTCGCGAGTCACTTCTCGGATCATACCGCCGCCGACTTTGGCTGGCTCTAATTTCTCCAGCAATTCTTTCTTTACGTACAACACACCGATGCCAGTTGGCCCGTACAATTTATGACCAGAGAAGGCCAGAAAGTCGCAGTTTAAGTCTTTTACATCGATTGGCATATGGGCGACAGCCTGAGCAGCATCGACGACGCTGTAAGTTTGTGACAGCCGTGCGATGACGTCTTTGACTGGAACTATTGTGCCAGTCACGTTGCTGACGTAAGTGGTGGCTAATATATCAAATTTACCCAGGCTGTCTTCAGCCGTAAGGTCGAGCTCCAAATTCTGATTCAATGGGATGAAGTCGAGTTTGGCGTCGGGAATTTCCCGCCAGGGGAGAATGTTTGAGTGATGTTCTAAATCGGTAGCTAGGATGTGCGCGCCTGGTTTTATTAGCCCAGCTTTGGCCAGCATGGCCCCGATCATGTTCAACGAGTCGGTAGTATTAGCGGTGAAAACTATTTCTTCCGGCTCGGCGTTGATGAACTTGGCAACTTTGGCTCTGGCTAACTCGTACAGCTCAGTGGCACTTTCACTCAATGGGTAAAGTCCGCGGTGCACGTTAGAGTAGAGCTTGCTGTAAAAATCCGACATAATATCGATTACTGCCTGGGGTTTCTGGGTGGTGGCGGCATTGTCGAGGTATACGAGTCCTGGATTGTTGGCAAAGATTGGAAACTGTTCAGAGATAGGCATAAATTTGGTGCTAAATGACACGGTATTATAGTACGTATCACTAAGCTGTGCCTCAGTTAGGCAGACCAAGTCGGGAGCGATTGAGCAGCTAGTGGCGACTCGTCGCGCCACAGTACGCTTGCCCAATTCGCAGCCACGGCTTATACCAGCAAAACTGAGGCGTGATTATTGATTTAGAAATTGCCAGTGCTGGTAGCTAAGTAGCGCGCTGCCTGCGATCAGAATCAGAATGACGACAATCATGAGGATTTTGAAACCGCGATTATCATCAAACTTATGCAGACTTGCAGCGTACATGATTATCAGTAAAGGCATAACTGGCACCAGAAATCTTAAGCCGAGAATTAAGTCCAGCAATCGGCCTTCAAACGCAGTGTTGGGGATGCCAGCATAAAACACCACGGTCGCGATTACTGGCAGCAACAGTAGGCTCAAGCGAGTACGGATTAATATCGGTAACTCCAGCATCAGCGGGTACAGCAAGCTCAAGCCGCCGGCAAACATAAGCAGAAACTGCGGCACTTGGTTAATGATAAATACGCTCTCTTCCCCAGAGAAATAGTAGCCAGAGCGCAAAGCCGCGCCGTATAGATAAGAATTCACTGCCAGAATAATTATCACCCACGGCAATCCTCCCAACAGTACGCCAAATAAATGCGTCAGCATGTCCTGCAGGTTTCTCCGGAATAACGCTGGCAAGTATAGGACTAAGAAAATCATGGCGATGGGAATTACATTGGTATACCTCACGAATACAGCTAGCCCGGCAGCAAGTCCGGCGAGCACACCCCAGTGTAATTTAGGCAAGATTTGCTCTTGCCACAGGAAATACACGACAGCCAGTATCAATGTCGCGGAATAGGTTTCTGACATCAACGTGCGTGAATAGTACACAAACGCCGGGAACAGCGCGTACAGAAATACGAAGATGGGGTTGATGCGCATCAACTTCAGCAGCTTGTAGAAGATCACAATTCCGGCGGCGAACACCATGAAGGAAATGACAAATCCTACCGGCGGCGCGGTTAGCGCCGCCGGGATCAGAAACAGCGAAGTGCCTAAGTTATATTTAGACACGCAGTAATCGTTCACCTGATATTGAGATGCACTGCCATCACACGTTTGACGCACTTGTCCGCTGACTAGTAGCTGGGCATTGTGCAGATAATCTTGCTCGTCGACGTTTACCGAACGCGATGGAAAGAACGCGACAAACATCGCCGTCAGTAATAATAGCGAGATGACTAAACTATGACGGCTGAGAAAGTTGTAAGTGGAGTTGAGCACAATCTTGAGTGTAATTTAGCCGGCGTGGCCGACTTTCAGTCGTGACCGCTGTAATAATAAATTCTTTACCCATTCGCTAGCCAACACACACAGCACGGCTAGAATCGAGATCAAGACGATTTGTCCCAGTGTTAACTGCACGATCGACAGCAATGGCACTCCGATGATGCTGGCGACTACAGTTACGGCAATGGCGGCCGCGGAAGTCCAGATCAGAGTAGAGGCTGGTTTGCTTCCCTGGATGATGATCTTGCGGGTGCGGATTACGAATATGACCAACACTTCTTCAATGGTGGAATACGAGAACCACAGTCCCTGAATCATGTACGGAGGTAGTTGGGCTGCTGTGGCTAGCGCAAAGAAGATGAAATCAAATAGCGAGGATGTAGCGCCGAGAATTACGGAGAATCTAAATAGGCGAGCAATGTTGTGCTGCTTAGGACGACGTAGTTGATCTGGATCAACATTATCCTGGGACATAGTTACTTCCGGGATGTCCACGATTAGGTTATTAATCAAAATTTGTAACGGCAACATTGGCAAGAAATTCGTGAACAAAGACAGAATGCCAATAGTGAAGAAGTTGCCGAAGTTGCTGACTAAGGTCTGTTTTAAATACTTATCGATATTCTCAAACGCGCGACGACCGTCCATGATGCCATCGATGATGGCTTCCAAACTATGAGTGAGGATAATGATATCGGCAGTGGCTTTGGCTACATCCGAAGCAGTATTTACCACAATTGCGGCGTTCGCCAATTTGAGTGATGGCGCATCATTGATTCCATCTCCCAAATAACCGACGTGATGATTGTGCTGCAGCGCTTGGATGATCCGATACTTTTGTTCGGGATTGGCGCGGGCAAATACTTTGTACTTTTCCACTTGTTCGACCAGTTTCAACGGCTCGTCAAAATTGAGATCCGCGGCTTCAATAGCTTCACTTTCGTCAATTATCAATTTGACGTTTTTCGCGACATAAGCTGAAACTTCTAAGGAATCACCAGTAATAATTTTGATATGAATTCCCTGATGGGTAGCACGGGCGATTACCTCTGCAGCATCAGCTTTGACTGGATCAATTAGTAAGTAAGTGCCGATGTACTCAGGCGTCTTTTCGCCTTTGGCGAGCACTGACACTGAAATCGCCCGATAACCCTTAGCGGAATACTCGGCGATTTTGGTCAATTCGGTTTTAGCCTGTAGGACTTTGTGGCTCTTGTTGAGAATATATTCGGGCGCACCTTTATAAATTATCATATCCGCAAACTTGCGCCCGGAGAACTTATGTTCAGGATTGAACGGAATATCTTCGCATACATCTTCCGGAAACTTTGCGTCATCAGCATGATGCTTGTGCACGAATTCCACGATGGCGTCATCAAATGGATCACTGCCCCCATAGCTTACCAAGTATCCGTATTTGGCTAGCTTATACGGATCAGTGGCGATTACCTCCACAATTTTCATTTTATTTTCCGTGAGGGTGCCCGTTTTATCACTGCAAATCAAGTCCACGTTTCCCAGATCTTCAATGGCAGCGCTGCGCTTCACCAGCACGCCTTTGTCGCCCAGCTTTTTTGCTTGCGTGGCCAAAGTGATCGAAGCGACTACGGGCAAAGCTTCAGGGATAATGGTAATGGCGATAGCCAGGGTAAATAATAGTAAGTCACTCAGACTCTCTTGCTTATTTAATAGCAAGTGAGCTACAAACAGCCCCAGCAGAAACACAATCGCCACCACCATAAATCCGCGGCTGAGGTGAGCGAGGTTTACCTCATACTCGCTTTGTTTACGAGTGTTGGTGGATAGGTTAGCGATTTTGCCAAACTCACTCTTGGTTCCGGTCGCAAACACTTTACCGATAGCTGTGCCTTTGGTGACGTAACTTCCGGAGTACAAAATTCCCGATGTCATCGAAGATTTACTGTCAGGATTCAAGTGCTTGTTCACACCTACAGATTCTCCGGTTAGCGTCGATTCGTCTATGAGTAATTCATTCTGTTCGATCAGATAGCAGTCAGCGGCAACGATGTCACCTAGCTTCAGCACCACGATGTCGCCTGGAACCAATAGTTTTTTGTCTACTGACTGACGTTTACCGTCACGAATGACTGTGACATCCGAGGCAATCAAGCTGGTGAGTTTCTTGTAAACTTGGTCTGCTTGATATTCTTGCTTAAAACCGAGCCAGGTATTGATCACAATGATGGCGACTACCACTACGCCATCGACAGTTTGACTGGCAGAAAATGAAATGATGGCGGCGAGAATTAGTAAGTAGATTAATGGGCTCAGAAATTGTTTCAACAAGATTTTCAGCGGAGTGTTGGTACTGACCTCGATTTCATTTTTACCGTAGCGACCTAATAACGATTCTGCCTGCGCGGAAGTTAAGCCAATGTACTTTTCGTTCAAGTCTGGTGCTTGCATGAGCAGTTTGCGGCGGTTTGCCTTATAATTGCGTGTATCATTCACAGTATATGTTAAAACGCTACACCCGAGAAGGTGAATATAGTTACAGCTTAGGCATCGCGCCGACTACGGCGTTGTTGCAGTACCAATTGAAACAGGTCCAGGAACTGGTGTTGAGCCCCAAAGCTGCAGAGAGTCCCAAAGTGGGCGAGCTGCTGCAAATTTGCCGCCAGCATAATATCCCAGCTAACTTTGACGACAAGCAACTGGCAAGACTAACCAACCAGGAAAATACGTATGTAGCTGGCGTGTTCAATAAATATGCGGAAGCACTAGATGCGACCAAAAACTTTGTAGTATTGGCTCAGCCTAGTGACTCCGGAAATCTGGGAACAATCATGCGCACCATGGCGGCATTTGGATTTCATGACCTAGCGATAATCGAACCGGCAGTGGATGCTTGGGATCCAAAGGTAATTCGCGCCTCGATGGGAGCGATCTTCCAGATTAACTTTCATATGTTCCCGACTATTGAAGACTTTACGGCCAAAGTGCCGAATCCGATGTTTATGTTGAGTGGAAACGGGGAGCAGAATTTAGCTGAACTTAAACTTACGACACCTTATTCTCTAGTATTTGGTAGCGAAGGTGCTGGTCTTTCCGAAGCATATTTGAAGCTAGGACAAACTGTAAACATCCCGCAAACGCAGGATGTCGATTCTTTGAATTTGGCAATTGCAGTGGGAATTACGCTGTATTCCGCTAGAAATAAGTAAGGCGGCGCTAGCGCGCCGCCTTCGAGGTCACTGCCTATCCGCCGTAACCGCTGAGCTCGGACTGCTGGGAAACAATGCGTTTACGCGCCCGCTCGCCCGTGTCATACGACCCGGGGGCGTTTTCCACTTTTACATCAAAGCCTAGCTTATCCCAGCCGGGAATGTTTGCCAGAGCTTGCACGACGAGTTCGGATGTAATCCGAGCCACAACGTCAGCTTTGGTAACAGGTGGTTCATCACCGATGGCTTCCCGCCAGTTGCCCTGCCATTTAGGCTTGTTTAAAGCCCGAATCAGCAGATTCACTGGCAATAGCACCCCTCCCTGGCCTGTAATTCTATAGCCGAATTCCCGGACTTCCAGATCGATGTCATCGTCCTTAATGGTGGTGACGCGAAGTATTGCCCGTGTAACTGCTGCGAAGAAGATCGAAGCGAGTTGCTTGCGGATCTCATCCCTGGCGGCAGAAACACTAGCTCTACCTTTGCGAGCAGCTTCAAGACGGGCTGCAAAGATTGGACTGTCAGTATCAACGGCTAACTCTGTATTCGGCATATCGACCTCCACGTATAGACATCACGCCATTTAGCGTGTGGCGGATTATATCACCTAGATAAAGACCGCAGGTCTATAGCAAAGGAATAAGTTAGGCGACCCTTAGGTCGCCTAAAACTAACGGTCAGTCACCCACACCCAAGAGCTAGAGTCTTCGAAGTAGATCACATCCAAATTTTTGCGCATCTTGGTGAGTACATTGCCCACCTTGAAAGGGCGCAATCCCATGTATGCGATAACTTCGCGGATTTCTCCCGCGGTCATCCGACGGAAGTCGAAGCGCAGGATTCCTTTGACGGCACAGTATTCCGGGTCCAGCACTGGTGACATATCGTGATTGTACGATCCTTCCAGTGAATCGATGAGTTGGGTGACCTCATTCTGTATGACTTGGAAACCTTTCTTCGCAAGTATGTTTTTCTCGACTTGGTCCACGATTACCTCCGCTGTACAAAGAATGGTGGATTATATCAATAATTATGCTAATTGCGCTTGGATGTCCTGGATGAAGGCTTCTACTAGGAGTTTTTCAGATTGTGATTTGGAGAATCCTCGACTCATTAGATAGTGAACTTGATCGTGATTCACTTCGCCGATAGTGGCGCCATGTCCACCTTTGACATTGTCCTCTTTAATTTCCAATCCAGGCACGGCGCGGGCACGTGCGCCTTCATCCATGATCAACGCATCTACTTTTAAATACGTGTCGGAATTGGAAGCTCCATCGT